>JBFJVZ010000166.1:0-15106 GCA_041623895.1 Pirellulaceae bacterium
GCGAATCCCAGCACGATTGCACCCCAGGCCGATGTGCTGAGCAGCAACCACGGCATCAACGGTTTTTCCTGGCCATAGGCGACCTTGTACATCAACAATTGGCCAATGTGGACGGCCAACATGAAGAAGGAGTACCGGAGTAAAGTGGCTGTAGCATTGTTGGGACTGTCATCGATCTGATCGCCGGGGATCAGGAAGAGTGACGCGACAGCACCAGAGATTCCGCAAAACAGCAGTAACGCGAAGTACTGTCCAAACGATGACTGTTGGGGCCTTGTTGCATCCGGCGCTGTTGCCAGCGCTGCCAAGTGGGCAGTTTCCGCAGGTTCTTGCGCTGACGTCGCCGCTGCGGTCGGCAACTGCTGATTGATCAAAGCGTGCGATCCGGAATCGGTCGGCTGCTGAATTCGAGCGAGGTGTTGATCCAAGATCGCAACCAGGTCTTCGGCACTTTGAATGCGTTTGTCCGCACCCTTTTCCAGCAGACAATCAATGATCTGCGTGAGCCAAGGCGGGACTTCCGGGTTTTGCCCGGCAATTGGCCGCGGCGTGTCCTGCGTGACTCGTTTGATTACGTGAGCGAGGCTCTCGGCGCGAAACGGGCTGTGCCCGGTGCACATCGCATACATCACGCAACCAAGACTGAATAGGTCGCTGCGATGATCGACGCGTTGTCCACTCGCCTGTTCAGGCGACATGTACTGCGGTGTGCCGGAAACTTCGCCGGTGCGGGTAACGCTAAGATCATCTGTCGCCCGAGCCAAACCGAAATCGGTAATCGTGACTCGCTGGACTCCGTTTTCCAACAAGATGTTGGCTGGCTTGATGTCGCGGTGAATCAATCCTTGTTTGTGTGCGGCGACCAGTCCGGCAGCAATTTGACGGCTGATGCGGAGCGTTTCTTCCAAGCGCAGCGAACCGCTGGAGTCAAGTTTCTCCTGCAACGACTGTCCGACCACACATTCCATTACCAGGTAGGGTGGCGTCGGATTTTCGCCATCGCTCGCCTCTTCGACCGCATGAATCGTGACGACGTGAGGATGGCTGACCGCGGCGGCCGCTTGGGCTTCGCGTAAGAATCGCCGCCGCGCGTTGGGGTTGGCGGCGAGTTGCGGCAGGAGCACTTTGATGGCAACGACCCGATTGAGTTTAGGATCGAGGCCGCGCAACACGATTCCCATTCCACCACGGCCGATCACGTCCAAGACTTCGTAGGGTCCAAGCGTGCCCAGGCAGTCGTCCGTTTTGCTTGCTCTCAGGAAACTGAGCGAAACCTCCTCTTGCGGCCTCGCACCGCCGACCGGTGTGTCCAGAAAGCTGCCTGCGTCATCGTAGGCGCGCAGCAGCGCCGTGACACGTCGCCGTCGCTCCGCATCATCGCCGCAAACATCGTCCAGATAGGCTTCGCGCTGCTCCCCTGACTCTTTTTGCAAGGCAAGCAAGAACAGCCCTTCGATCGAATTCGGGTCGACCGACGAACCGTCTCCGCCCTCGATGGTGGGGTCTGGCTGTTGGTTGTGATTCTCCACTTCCGACATGGTGGGACTCCAATGTTGTCAGATTAACCGCTCTACCATGTCATGCGCCGCATGGAGGCGAGGCGCCTCACGGAGTTCACAAAAAATTCCACCGCGATTCCACTCGCGGGGCTTAAAAAGGCTCAAATCACCATCGGCGGAGTTGCTCGGACTACGGCTGAGTCCGCATTTTGTCGAATAACCACGCCTTGGCATACGCCCACCATCGTGCAGCGGTCGCTCGAGAAATGTTTAAAGCCTTTGCTGCTTCCTCTTCACTGAGCCCGGCGAAATACCGCAGTCGCACGAGTTCAGCTTTATTGGCGTCGTGGCGGTCAAATTCCCGCAGCGCTTCGTCGAGCGCCAATAAACCGTCGTCTGCCCCATCGTCGGCGAGCAGATCCAGATCCGACAGCTGGGCTTTCTGTAAGTCCCCACCATGCTTGAGCCGCTGTTTTCGACGCGCTTTGTCGACCAGGATCCGCTGCATCACCAATGCAGCGGCGGCAAAGAAGTGTCGGCGATTCTCCCACGTCGACTCACTTCCGAGTAGCTTCAAGAAAGCTTCGTGCACCAGCGCGGTGGCTTGCAATGTTTGTCCGGGCTGTTCCTGCTTCATTCTTGCCGAGGCCAGTCGCCTGAGTTCATCGTAAACCAATGGCAGAAGCTCTTCCGTGGAAGCACTCCCCTGCTCAATGGCGTTCAATATGACGGTGACGTCAGTCATGCGGTGGCTGTCGAGCTGGGTGGCGTGAGGCGTGCTAATCCCATCTTAGCCCGAAGTGCCGGTTTTGAAGTTACGCTTTTTTGGTAACCCGCTGCGTAAGCAAGGGAAAAACGGTCTGGGCTGGTCCCTCGCTGACGCGTCGGGTTGTGATTTTCTGATGCGACACGCAAATGCCCGACGTCAAAAATGCGCGGGGGAGGGCGAAGCTCCTGCTGAGCCGCGCACCTGTAGGAAGAGCAACTCCCTATCGACTGGAGTTTGTTGGACAATGGAATAGTGGGGCCATTTGTGTCACAATCGAATCCATGAAAAAGACCATCGTTCTGACGTTGTTGATCCAGATCGCCGCTCATGTCACAGCCGCTGAGCCACCCGTCGACTTCAATCGCGACATTCGTTCGATCCTGGCCGAGAATTGTTTCGCCTGCCACGGACCTGACGAGAAAACGCGCGAGGCCGATTTGCGACTCGACACCGCTGCAGGAGCCATTGCTGATTTGGGAGGTTCTCGTGCGATTGATCCCGCTAATCCCGATGCGAGCGAATTAATCTCGCGAATCGAAAGCGACGACCCCGATGCAGTCATGCCACCGCCTGATAGCGGACATCAGCTTACTGATGAGCAAAAACAATTGCTCCGCCGCTGGGTTGCCGGCGGCGGTGAGTATGAGATTCACTGGTCATTCGTCGCGCCGGTAAAAGCGCCGCTGCCGAACGTGGTGATGGCCAACTGGCCGCGTCACGCAATCGACTATTTTGTCTTGGCGAAGCTGGAAGCCGCCGGACTCTCGCCGACCGCGGAAGCAGATCGCTACCAACTGATTCGACGAGTCTCATTGGATCTGACAGGGTTGCCGCCGACGCCTGAGCAAGCCGCTGCATTTGTTGTCGACCGTAGCGAGGACGCCTATGAAAAAGTTGTCGATCGGCTGCTAAAATCCGACGCCTTTGGCGAGCACTGGGCCCGAATGTGGCTCGACTTGGCTCGTTACGCCGACACCAAGGGCTACGAAAAGGATTTGCCTCGCGAGATGTGGCGCTATCGTGACTGGGTGATTGACGCGATCAACAAGGACACGCCGCTGGACCAATTTACGCTTGAGCAACTGGCCGGCGACTTATTGCCCAACCCGACAACGGATCAACGGATCGCAACTGCATTTCACCGCAACACGATGGTGAACGATGAAGGCGGCACCGACAACGAAGAATTTCGTGTAGCTGCCGTTAAAGATCGTGTTGATACGACGATGCAAGTCTGGATGGGCTTGACGATGGGCTGCGCCAAGTGCCACTCGCACAAATATGATCCAATCACGCAAAGTGATTACTACAAATTCTATGCGATCTTCAATCAGACCGAAGACGCCGACAAGTCCAACGACGCGCCGACGTTGCCGACGCCCACCCGCGCCCAGCAAAGTGAGATCGCGGAACTGGAAACGAAAATCACGACGCTGCGGCAGCAATTCGCTGAAGAATCCCCGGCATTTGATGATGCTTATAAGAAATGGCGGCAGCAATTTGAATCAGCACCGCTGTGGAAACCGCTGACAAAATCAGGCTTTGCATCAAAACACAACGTTGCCTTGCAACAACATGACGACGGCACGCTGATCGCAACTGGCGATCAGCCGGAAAAAGACACCTGGCAAATCATGTTCGACTTGCCCACCAGCGGCTCGTTGACGGCTTTGCGGTTGGATGTTTTCAGCAAAGACTCGTCTGCTGGGAACTGGCCCGATCGCAATGTGGCCATCCGTGAGCTGTCGGCGGCAATCAGCGAAGATAACGGCGAACCGAAAAACATCAAACTGACGCGTGCACGAGCTGACTTCTCGCAACAGGGTTGGGAAGTTGCCAAAGCGATCGACGGCAACCAAGACGTGGGTTGGGCGATCGCACCGCAACTCGGCAAGCCCCACGCGGCCGTGTTCGATTTTGAAAAGCCGATATCGGCGAAGCGGAACTCTCAACTGCGACTGACTCTGCAAATGGAACATGGCGGTCATCTTTTGCTGTCGCAGTTTCGCATCGCCGTCAGTACTCATCCACCCAAATACTTGACCGCCGATGTCGACGTCGAATCCGGTCTGCGATCGCTGTTCAAACGTGACGAGTTTCCGCCCAGCAAGACCATCCATGAGCAATTAATCGCAACCGAAAAGAAGCTCGCTGAGCTCCGCGGCTCGATACCAAACACACCGATCATGCGAGAGCTGGCGGAAAACAAACAACGCCAGACTCGCGTCCACATTCGCGGCAATTTTTTGGAAGCCGGTGAACCGGTTCAGCCCGCCGTTCCCGAATTGTTCGGCCGATTGCCCGACGGTTGCCAACCAAATCGGCTGGGCGTGGCGCGATGGCTGATGCAGCCGGAGAATCCACTCACCGCGCGAGTCATGTTGAACCGGATTTGGGCGCGGCTGTTTGGCGTTGGATTGGTTGAGACGGAGGAGGATTTCGGTACGCAGGGAATGTTGCCGTCGCATCCCGGACTTTTGGACTCCCTGGCAGTCGACTTTCGCCAGGGCGGTTGGTCGCTGAAAAAACTGCTGCGTACGATCGTGCTTTCATCCACTTATCGTCAGTCCTCGGCCGTCAGCCAAGACCGCTTGCAGGTCGATCCCCAAAACAGGCTTTTGAGCCGCGGTCCCCGCTTCCGCTTGTCAGCTGAAACCGTCCGCGATCAGGCACTCGCCGTTTCGGGACTGCTGACCGCAAAAATCGGCGGCCCATCGGTGATGCCGCCGCAACCAGGCGGCGTCTGGAAATCAACGTACAGTGCGCTGAAGTGGCAGGATGCTGCGGGACCCGACCGCTATCGCCGCGCGATTTATACCTATTGGAAACGGACCAGCCCCTATCCGGCCATGACCACGTTCGATGCCGGCAGCGGCGAAGTTTGCCAAATCCGCCGTGTCCGCACCAACACGCCGCTGCAAGCCTTGGTAACGCTGAATGACCCCGCCTTCTTTGAAGCCGCCGGCAGTTTGGCATCAAAAATGTCCGCAGCCGGCGGCACCACGGCCGACAAAATCAACCACGGATTCCGTCGCGTGTTGATCCGACTTCCCGACGAGCAAGAAACATCGCGGCTGGTCACGCTTTACGAATCACTGCGGAATGACTTTGCCGATGATGATGCAGCCGCAACAGAATTGCTGAGGTCCGCGGGGCTGAGCGACGGGGACGCCGCGATGGTCGCGGTCGCCAACGTGCTCTTGAACTTGGACGAGACGTTAATGAAACCGTAGCCCTATATCCTCGAATCCGAAGAATTCGACGACAATCCGGAAATCAAACGATGCAACTGCCAATCCCCCTGCAACAGACCCGCGCCATCACGCGACGTCATTTCTTCGGCCAGGCCGGACTCGGCTTCGGTGCAATCGCATTGCAGTCGCTGCTGGCTCGCGACGGGCTTGCCGCGAGTGCCAGTGCCGACTACCGAATACCGGCCAAAGCCAAGTCGATCATCTATCTGCACATGGCCGGTTCGCCGTCGCAACTGGACCTGTTTGAGAACAAACCGGCACTGAAAAAATTTCACGGCCAGCAGTGCCCGAAAGAATATCTGGAAGGCAAACGATTCGCCTTCATCAAAGGGGTGCCGAAAATGCTCGGGCCGCTGTTTGAGTACAAACAGTACGGCGAAAGCGGTCAATGGGTTAGCGAATTGTTGCCGGGCCTGGCTTCGGTCATCGACGATGTTTGCGTCATTCGGTCGATGAACACCGAGCAATTCAACCACTCGCCTGCGCAGCTTCTGCTGCACACCGGCAATTCGTTATTGGGGAACCCGTCGATGGGTTCGTGGGTGACTTATGGCATCGGCAGTGAAAGCGCCGACCTGCCTGGATTCGTTGTGCTCGCATCGGGCGGAAAAACACCCAGCGCCGGCAAATCGCTGTGGGGTTCCGGGTTCTTGCCGACCTTGTACCAAGGCGTGCAGTGTCGCACCGATGGCGGTGATCCGATTTTGTATTTATCGAACCCGAAGGGGATGAACCGCGGGGCACGACGGAAAACGCTTGATGCGATTAACGATTTGAATACTTACCAGCATCAACATGTCGGCGATCCCGAAACGCTGACGCGAATTTCGCAGTATGAATTGGCTTATCGAATGCAGATGTCGGTGCCCAAAGTGATGGACATAAGCGGCGAACCGCAATACATCCTGGATCTGTACGGCGCCAAACCGGGATATGTCTCCGAGGCTGAAAGTGCGGCGGATCCGCGTGTGCTTTATAAGGGTGACGACCCCACGTTTGCCAATAACTGTTTATTGGCTCGGCGGTTGGTGGAAAATGGCGTTCGCTTTGTGCAACTGTACGACTGGGGTTGGGATCACCACGGTTCGTCACCGGGAGAATCGATCGATGAGACGCTGCCAATCAAATGCGGCCAAATCGACCGCGCGGTCAGCGGCCTGATTCGCGATCTGAAACAGCGTGGCTTGTACGATCAAACTTTGATCGTGTGGGGCGGCGAATTCGGACGCACGCCGATGATGCAAAACAATGTCCGTAGCGAATTGAAAAAAGGCTTCATTGGCCGCGACCACCATCCCTACGCTTTCACGATGTGGATGGCGGGCGGCGGCATCAAGCCCGGCGCGTACGGCGCAACCGATGACATCGGCTACTACATCGGCGAAAACCCGGTCAGTATCCGTGACCTGCAGGCAACCATCCTGCATCAAATGGGCATCGACCCGCATCGATTCAGCTTTGCTTTTCAGGGACTGAATCAAAGGCTAATCGGCCCCACCGAAGGCCCCCGCGTTGTCAGCGAGATTCTGGCCTGAATTGTGCCGAACGGGAAAATTCAGGCCGGTGCACAAGTGTGGTCCTTTGCTGAGCTGATTGATCCCGGAGTTGACGGCTGAATCTTACCAGCGATCAGGATGGAATCGGTCGGCATCTTCGGTCCCCGTGATTGACCCCATTCCTTTTGTGTCTGCTCCGCGTAAAAAGAAATCGATGTGAATACCGGACGAATGATCAGGTCCATTCGAGCGATCGGAGTTGCCCTCCTCGCAATATTCCTCACCGAGGAAACTGGTGCCGAGGAGCCCCGCTCCAATGTCCTGCTGATTGCGGTGGACGACCTGAATGACTGGGTTGGCTGTCTTGGCGGGCACCCACAAACAAACACACCGAACATCGATCGTCTGGCGGCGCGTGGCGTGCTCTTCACGAACGCCCATTGCCAGGGGACGCTGTGCAATCCCTCACGGATCAGCTTGCTGTGGGGACGCCGACCTTCATCGACCGGCTTTTACAGCAATCGCTATCCCGTCTCCAAAGAGACCGGGTTTCTGAGTTCGCATGTTAGTCTGCCGGTGCATTTTGCTGGCAATGGCTACAAGACGCTGACCGCCGGTAAGGTGTTTCATGGCGGCACAAACATAGGAAAGCATTTTCAAACCGTGGGGCCGCGTCTGGGGCAGTGGCTCAAAGGTCTTGACCAGAAGGTTCATGACAAGCCGAAGCAGTGGCACGGTATCTGGGACTTCGGTCCCCAAGACTATGACGAATCGAAGTTCACCGATCACGTCACGGCCACTTGGGTCGCTGACCAACTTGGCAAGAAACACGACAAACCGTTCTTACTCGCGTTCGGTTTCTATCGCCCGCACGTGCCGTTCTTTTCGCCGCGTCGAGTTTATGACAGTTTTGAAGACGTGCAACTACCGCGCGTTGACGCCGATGACTGGAGCGACATTCCTGATGCCGCGCGCAAGGTGTCGTTAAGCAATGAAAAGATCCCGACGCACGATTGGATGCGCGAGAACGGTCGGTGGAAACAAGCGGTACACGCTTACCTCGCCTGTGTCCGATGGACCGACGAGCAACTCGGCCGCGTTCTCGACGCGCTCGACAACGGCCCACATGCAACGAACACCATTGTTGTCCTCTTCTCTGACCACGGTTACCACCTCGGCGAGAAACAGCGATGGTCGAAGTTCTCGCTCTGGGAACGCACCACTCGTGTCCCGTTGATCATCAGCGTGCCCAGTGGCGTGAAAGGCAAGTCCAACAAGCCGGTCGAGTTATTGAGCATCTATCCGACGCTCGTCGATCTTTGCGGTCTGCCTGCGAATCCGAAACTTGAAGGTGTTAGCCTGCGACCGTTGCTCGAAAACCCACACACGGATTGGAAGCATGTCGCCATTTCCACGCTGGAGCAGAACAATCACGCCGTGCGCGACCAGCGCTGGCGATACATCCGCTACGCCGATGGCAGCGAAGAACTCTACGATCACCAGACCGACCCAAACGAGTGGAAAAACCTCGCAGCAGAATCGCCAATGCCTTCGCACGTCGAGGTGATCGCCCGGTTGAAAAAGCATCTTCCGAAAACCAACATGCCCCAACGGGGCGATAAACCCAAGAAATGAAGTCCCTCATGATTTACGAACGATTGAAAATGCTCCTCGTCCTCGTGCTGCTCATCACAGCCAGCGCTTCGGCTGCGGAGCCTGATCGCGATTACGACGTCGTTGTCATCGGCGGCACGCCTGCCGGAGTCGCCGCGGCCATCGCCGCCGCCCGTGCCGATAAAACGGTGATCATCATCGAGCAGGCGCCTAGCCTCGGAGGAGTGCTTTCTTCGGGTGTGCTGAGACTGGATGACAAATACGTAGAATCCAACAGCGGAGTGATGGAGGAATTCCGCCAACGGGTAAAAGCCTACCACCGCACGGAGATGGCAGATGATCCTTTAGTGCAGGCGCACATGAAACAAGACCCGCCTATGCGTTGGAATGTCGCCGAGGGGCGGGCATGGGAACCGCATACGGCCGCCAGGATTTATGCGGAAATGGTTGCCGAACACCCTCAGATTACAACTCGATTCAACGAAGTGGCGGTGGATGTGAAAATGAAGGACGATCGTGTCACGGGTGTGATCACACGCGAGCGAGACAACAAGGGAACACTTGGCAAAAAATACCGTTACACCGGCAAGGTGATCATCGATGCGACCTATGAAGCAGACCTGGCAGAATTCGCTGACATACCTTACCGCATCGGACGCGAAGCCCGATCCAAAGAAGAGCCGCACGCCGGGCGCATTTATACAAATTATTTCCGGAAGGTGCCGAATACATTGCCCGCCACCATTCTGCCGGAGAGCACGGGGGTAGCCGACCACAGGTCGCAGGCATTCACCTACAGGATCACGGCAAAGGATTACGGCCGGCCAGACCATCCCTATCACCTCAAGGAACCGCCGCCGGGTTACGATCCTGCTAAATATAGCTGGAGTAAATCGAAGCCGCCGATCATACCCAACGGGAAGTTTGATCTGCTGGGAATCAACTGGGGAGGCGACTTAGTAGGGCACGGCACCCGTTGGGTCTTAGCCGATTGGGAGGAGCGTGCCCGAATCGAAAAAATCTACCGCAACCATGACCTTGGCTACCTCTACTACATTCAGACCAAGGGAGGCTCGCCTAACATCGGCCTCCCGGACGATGAATTTCAAGACAACGGCAACTTCCCCTACCGTATCTATGTTCGCCAGGGCCGCCGCATCGAAGGACTCTACACCTTAACGGAAAGCGATCTGCATAAGGATCTTCGCGGAGACGGGTTTCGCGGACCGCTGCTTCCGGATTCGGTTGCGATTGGAGTCTACGGAATCGACGCACACCGTGTTCAAGGCCCCGACGGCCGAAAGGAGCCTGCTTACGGAAAAGGTGCCGCTGAAGGCACGCTTCACCTGCATGATGCAACAGGGCCCTACCAGATACCCTACGGCACACTGGTGCCCAAACAGCACAACGGCATCCTTTTTCCTGTGGGGATTTCCTCGACGCACGTTGCCATGTGCAGCGTGCGGATGGAGCCTGTATGGTCCGCGCTGGGACAGGCTGCGGGGGTTGCCGCCGCCCTGGCGATCGACAATCAGCAGGAACTAAAAGACGTTCCCGTCAAGCAAATCCAGGATAAACTCCTAAAACAGCGATGCATCCTGTTTTTCTACACAGACCTCCCCGCAGATGCGCCGGCATTCACTGCGGCCCAGAAGCTAAGCCTGCTCGGCGCGGTGGCCGGACCTGATATCGATGATTACAACACGGCCGGGAAGTCGAAAGGTTTGAGCACTCTGGAAATGAATGCCTACCGCTTCCGCCCCAATGAACCGATCACCATGGGCGAATTTTCTCAAATGGCTGTGAACGGGCTACAGATTCCGCTCAGCATCACCGCTTCGCACTTCACAGACGTACCGCGCGGGCACCACGCCTTCAAATATATCGAAACGCTGTACGATTACTCAACGCAGTCCAAACAGCCCTTCTTCGACTTTGAACCGAGTGAGGACTTTAAAACCGCCCTCGCTCACCCGGATAAAAAGGTAAGCGGCGTCCAAGCAGCAAATATCCTTTCCGGTCTGCTGAAGAAGAAAGGCCCCGCGCCTTCTAATCCAGATGCAGACCTTACTCGCGGTGAAGCGGCGCAGCTGGTTTATCAGTGTTTGGATGAATAGTGCACAAAGCAGGCCGGTTACCAGCCATGCTTGGATTCCTGCTGAAAGGCCTTTTGCTCTTGCGAGGATCAGGCAGTCGACATTAGCTACACGCTTCTCGCTCATCTCATCGAGAAAAAGACGAAGAGTGAGGGTTAGCGATCCTGCGAAATCGCGATGGACGACAACACCGCCTGCAGCCGGCCTTAACGTCAAGTCACAGCGGTTGGACCAATGAATGTCACGAAGACGATTCGCTCGGCCGCATCGGTGGTGACACCGATCCGGATTGCGGCTCAAAAAGCCAATTAGCGTCACGTAAAAGTGAAAAAGAAACGCTGGCAGGGCGACGAGGTCGCAGGGACAATTGCGATCCCCGGGCACATCCCTACCATCGCTGGCTACCAAGGCGACTTCCACTTCCCAGAGGTCGTGAATCAGCGAAACAGTTGACGAATGAGATTCCCGGTAATGTCTAGCTTTGGGATCGATTATGATTTCGCCATTCGAAATCCGACTACGTGTTAAGCGGAAGGTTGCATGTCTGGTGACACATATCAAGACGACGATGGCAATGCCGGACAGCGTCCAGGAATAATTGACAAGTTCCTGAATTTCATTGAGGTTGCGGGCAACAAACTGCCTGACCCAGCGGTCCTGTTCTTGCTGTTGATGGGCTTGGTCTGGTTGCTGTCATGGCCGTTATCCCTCGTTGAGTTGGACGCAGTCCACCCTGTGACGAATCAGCCGATCGTTGTCGCCAATCAAGTCAATGGCGACGGCATCGCCAATCTGTTGACTTCGATGGTAGACACCTTTGTAAACTTCGCGCCCTTGGGTGTGGTTCTCGTTGCGCTGCTAGGTATTGGCGTAGCCGAGCATACAGGACTGATTAGCGTCGTCATCAAGACCGTACTGAGTGTCGTACCCAAGTTCCTGTTGACGCCGGCGTTGATTCTTGTGGGGATCGGCTCACATTACGCTGTGGACGCCGGATATGTGCTGGTGATACCGATCGGTGGAGTGGTTTTCTACGCGGCGGGACGACATCCGTTAGCTGGAATTGCGGCGGCGTTTGCAGGAGTCTCCGGTGGATTTTCAGCGAACTTTTGGATTCCCAGCGGTTTGGATCCCCTGCTGCAAGGGTTCACGCTTGCGGCGGCTCAGCTTTATGATCCCGACGTACAGGTAAGCATCGTCAACAACAATGTCTTCACCGCGGCCTCAACCTTGTTGATCGTTCTTGTGGGTTGGTTCATGACCGATCGAATCGTTGAGCCAAGAGTCCAGCCGATGAAAGTGGACGGTGATCCAGGACAGATGCCAAAGTTCGAGGACGTCAAGCCGGAAGAGAGGCGGGGTATGATCGCAGCCATCGTGACCGTGCTTGTTGGCGTCGCGGTCATGGTGTGGTGGGGCTGGGCCGAGGATTCGGCGCTCCGATTCGAGGGAAGTCTGCTCAATTTCAGGGCACCCTTGATGCAATCGATCGTGCCCTTGATCTTCCTGTTCTCGATTGTCCCCGCGATCGTCCACGGCTATATGGCTGGAACCGTGAAATCGCACAAAGACGTCGTGAAAGGCATGTCGAACGCCATGGAGACGATGGCTTACTACCTTGTGTTGGCCTTCTTTTGTTCGCTGTTTATCTGGATGTTTAGCCAAACCAACATCGGGCTCTTGCTAGCCATCCAAGGTGCGAACTTCCTCAAAGCTCTGGGGTTGCCAGGTGCTCTGACGATATTCGGAATCGTGATTCTCGTCGGCTTCGTCAATCTGTTGGTAGGTTCCGCTTCGGCCAAATGGGCCCTTATCTCGGCGGTCTTTGTCCCCATGTTGATGGACCTTGGCATTTCACCCGACCTAACGCAGGCGGCCTATCGCGTCGGCGATTCATCGACAAACATCATCACGCCGCTGATGCCCTACTTCCCTCTGGTTGTCGTCTTCTGTCAGCGGTATGTAAAGGACACCGGCATTGGCACGCTGGTTTCCTTAATGTTGCCGTATAGCGTTGCCTTCCTCGTGCTGTGGTCGGCTCTTCTGGTATTGTTTTGGACGCTCGGGTTACCACTGGGTACGGATTCAAGTTATGTCTACCCTGACAATGCCTGAACGATTGATTGTTACTCAGGCAGGCCAAGCGTGACGAATTCAGCCGGCTTGTCAAACCACCCAAGCAGATTCGGATCTGCGCTGCACACTTCCCTGAACACGCTGTTCCAAATCTGAGGAAACCGGGTCGTCCGTCGATCTCCTTCTCGCCGAGCGGCTCTCGTTTTACGCCCGGTTTATCGCGGGCATCGAGCAGTAGCGAGCGAAACCTGGGCGATGCACCCGACGCGAGTTGGGGGCCGAATGGTTCACGCCGCGAATCAGCTCAACCACCTCTTGAGATGATCCTTGTGATATGTGAACAATCAAATCACCAGGCTTCGGATTGATGTCTGGATACATTCGCACTGTATTTGTCAGCGGAAATGGTACTGGTTTTCAGCATCGCTAAGTTCAACTGCGACCACCGCCTTATAGAAATAGACAGCTTTTTTGCTCGATGGCCTTCGAAGACAGCTTTAAAATAGCTGGTCCGCGCAGCCGACGAAATTCCAGCGAAAGGTGCAGTTGCTGCGTCAAGGTCTATCGACCGACTGCCGCAGAAACCCGACCCATGTGGCTTTCCCAGATCAACCGGGATTCTTGAACAGAGCCCTCAAACATCGGCTCGGTTCTCGCGACGCCAAAGGCTTCATCGTTATGCGACCTATCCACGGTATCCAGTGCCGGGAATTCGCCGCTGAAAGTCAGTGCACAGGTACGTTTCTTGGACCAGACGATCATACCGATCATGGACCGACCAGAATTCATCCTTGCAGGTGACCTTCATGTATTCCTGCTTGAGGTTGCGGAAGCACATCATTGACCCGAACAACCCATGACCAAAGGGACTGTAATCTGCGTACAAGCAATTGATGCATGCCCTCATGTAGATGCCAGCTGGCAACTGCTTCTGGATTTCGATGAGTTCATCTTCAAACCAGCCACTCTTGCCTGAACCTGCGAAGTGCTGTTCGTTGTACTTGAGGACAACCAAGAGTTGTTCACGATCAAGCCCACCGTTTGGTGCCGGGTCGCCCAGCTGCAGATCAATTCTCAATGTGCCTGTTAGATCGTCGCCATTGTCGTGAATTGGGATTGGCATTTCGCACTCAATGCGGCACGAACACAGGTCGCCACGGTGCAGCGAGAATGAAAGCAGTTGATCTGGTGCAGCATCCTCCGGTGCTTCGAGTGCGTCGAAGTCTGTGCCGGTGAATTGGACGCCACGGATAGTCATTCGCAGTGTTTCGCCATCATTGGTGATGATGGTGTCTTCCGTGCCGTAAGCGTCGGTGTATTTCGCGGGATAACGATCCATTCAGTGCGGGTGCCTTTGCCACATGACGAATTGCGATCCATGCGGGCGGGTGATGGCGGCACACAAATCGATCGGGCGGTGAACTTTGTCGCCTTTGGCGACGGGTCTTTTTTGGTGAGTTTAGACGCCGCTGGTACGGGCGGCAACTTTGGGTGGATGCAGTCTCTGGGGGGAGCCTGTTCCGACTTGGGTGGAGACACATCCGCGGATCTGTCACTTTGATGCAACTTTCCTGGATCTCGGCCCTGGATTTCGAGAAGAACGCGGCGAACGATCGCTTCAACTCCGCGAAGACGATGCAACGGCCCGTGTGTTGACATCCCATTTGTAACACCAAACCAACGGGCCTCCGTGTGCATGCGTTGGTTCCCCGCGTTTTCGTAACGTAGCAGTTTACCAACTGTGCCAACCTTGGTTGTAGCAAATCGTTTTGTTCCGAATCCGGCATGCCAAATTGGTGCCACTGGAAATGACGTCCCCATGAAGCCAAACACCGGAGAAACCCGAGTCACGCCATCCATCGGCGTGTTGAGTGTCCATCGCGAATAAAACGCGGTCATCACGATGGGTCTTGCGGAAGCGAAGCCGAACCTCTGTGTTTTCGTCAATTGTGTCCCGCGAAACCTTTGTCCCAACTACATTGAACTTGTGTGTTCGATCATTGCGAACGCAAACGTGAATCGAAGCGGCGCAGTCTTTTTTGATCTCGGCAGCGACGTCGGTCAGTACTGGAATCGCGATCTGTTGGACCACGGCGGTCAACAATTCCTGCGGTGGATCGAACTCGTCGCGTTGTGTAGCCATTCAGCTTCTCAGGCGGGGAACGTTGAGGATAACGCGGCCGGGAGTTGACGTTGCCGAGCGCAGCGAGCCAGTTGGCCTATTCCGGCTCGCGTTCATCCGTTGGTTCGCCGGTTTCGGTTGGTTCTGTTCGCGGTACGCTGACGCGTTTCGCTATGTCGA
>JBFJVZ010000167.1:0-15096 GCA_041623895.1 Pirellulaceae bacterium
AACAAAGATTTCCTCGAAGATTTGATTCATCGACTCAAGCACCGCAGACAAGCTCCCCTGGAAGGTTTGAATAAACCATAAGCTTACGGGGCAAGGCAGCGACGGAAAGCAACGGAGGCGCACAAAACGGCTGAAAACCGAATTATTTGCGGTTTCCTTTCCCGCCATGCCGCGGCTTGGCAATGGTGCGGTTATCTTTTACCCCCGGGTTGCCTGCCAGGCGTTCACTAAAGTCGGAGCGAAAAAATGATACGCTGTCTTGCCCCGTTCCTGTTCTGGTGTATCGCAATTCAGTCTTGTATCGGGGCCAACGCGACGTGCGGCCAACACAGGCAACTGCTGCCGGAGACCAAAGTCGCAATACCCGATGGTGCGGTGATCCTGTTTCCCTGCACCTTTCGGGGAGAATTAACAGGACACGAAGGTCTGATCGTCGTTCCCGAGAATCGGTCGGTCGCAAAGAGCCGAAAGATCGTGGTGCACTTCCTTCGATTCCCGTCGCGTAAACCAAAACAGCTAGCACCCGTCTTCATTCTTCTGGGCGGCCCTGGCGATGCTTGTTCGAGAGCACGAATCAATCGAGAGTATCCCAGACCGGGACAGCACAACCTTGTCCGCGAAGTGATTGAATTCAGCAAGCATCGCGATGTCATTATCATGAACCGACGAGGCAATCCCAAAGCTCCGGGTTTGCAAAGTGACGGTGCACATATATTTGGCGAGCCAGGAAAATTTTCTGTGCCGTTCTCGATTGCTGATGCCTCCAAACAGCTGCGTGAAGGTGCCAAGGCGACGTTCGATCGATGGACAGCGATGGGCATGGATCTGGCCGGATACGACATCATCAACTTGGTCGAAACTTCGCTGTTCGACGAACTCATCAATAAGTAACGCCGCGAACGAGTAAAAGCAATGAACCAGCGTTTATCCCCAGTCCAGCACGTGATTCCGACAGCATGTCTTGTGTTCGTGCAGTTCATAGCTGCCGGCGCATGGGCCGAGAATCGCGAACAAGCCGGCGTCTGGCCGATCGAGCAATTGCAGTCAACGGCACCTGCATTTCGCGTGGTTGACGACACGGGACCGATTCATTCGATCGTTTACCAGGGACAGCCGATCGATGGCAAGCCAACCGAAGTGTTTGCCTTCTATGCTTCGCCGAAAACTCTGGCTGCCAGCAATGACGGGGTCAAAGTGCCCGGTATCGTTCTGATCCACGGTGGCGGCGGCACTGCTTTCTCCGATTGGGTTTGGATGTGGGCGCAGCGAGGTTACGCAGCGATTGCCATGGACCTATCAGGGCGGCAACCACCGCCGCCAAAGTTCGACGAAAAAGGCGAAAAAATTCCTGACCACAATCATCCGCGGCAACAGCGCGTACGGCTTGCCAAAGGCGGACTGGATCAAACGCACGTCGAGAAATTCCAAAGTATCGGTGGCAAAGTCGATGATGATTGGCCCTACCATGCTGCCGCCAACGTCATCGTCGCGCATACACTGCTGCGAAGTTTTCCGGAAGTCGACGCGGAGCGGACCGCGGTGACGGGAATCAGCTGGGGTGGCTACACGACTTGTCTGGTCGCTTCCCTGGATGACCGATTCAAAGCAGCCGTGCCCGTTTACGGCTGTGGATTTTTGCATCAAGGCGAATCGGTGCAGAAACCACAGATCGACCGTTTGGCTGACCGCCGCGGCGATTGGGTGGCCGCTTATGATCCGTCCAGCCATTTGGCAAACTGCACGGTGCCGACGTTTTGGGTCAACGGCACGCACGACGCGCACTACGTTTTGGACAGTTACGCCAAGTCTTATTCGCTGGTCAAAGGCCCCAAGACATTTCGCATCGAGCCGCACATGCGTCACAGCCACCCCGCGGGATGGGAACCGAAGGAAATCGCGATTTACATTGACTCAATGCTCAATGGCGGCACGCCTCTGCCTCAGGTCGGGCCGCTGCAGATTTCTGCGGGCGGTGAGGTTAGCGTTGACTTTTCCTCGGATACGACAATCACGTCGGCGACGCTTTTCTACACGTCCGACACCGGGCTGAGATCGAAACGGAACTGGGAAAGCATTGCAGCCGTTGTTGGTGACGGCAAAGCAATTGCCACAGGATTACCCAAGAACTCGAACACCTACCTGGTGACGTTGATCGACGAGCGCGGTGCGATGGTCACCTCGGAGGTTGGATTTCGGTAGCGACTCACTTGCCCGGCTCTGGCACAACGGGACGCAAACGGTCACATTGGTTGTGAGTCGGACAAATAATTGAGGCCAGAATGTTTACGATTTTAGGCGGGCAGCTATGCAGCCACCCATGACCCGATGCCTCACCCGTTGGACCGGCGAGTTCGTTTTGGAGAATGATCCCGAGTTGGTTCCTGCTGTCGTTGCTTACCTTCGTCAGCAGACTGGAATCTTGGGTTTGAGTAAGGCGGATGCTGATGGTTTGGGAGTTGCCCTTGAGGAAGCGATGGTCAACAGCATTCACCACGGCAACCTGGAAGTCTCATCCGATCTTCGCAATCGGGACGGGGAGGCTTTCTTTGATTTGATTGCCCGGCGACGGAACGAAGCACCTTATTGTCAGCGTCGCGTGTCAGTGCGGGCGGATTTCTGCCCGCAAGAAGCCGTCTTTGTGATACGCGACGAAGGCCCTGGTTTTGCGGTCGCTGATCTGCCCGATCCCAGGCATCCGGAAAATATTGCGAGAATCGGTGGCCGAGGAATCTTGCTGATGCGAGCATACATGGACGAAGTCGAGTACAACGAAAGGGGAAACGAAGTTCGGCTTGTCAAACGGCGCAAAGCTGCTCGATAATGCAACTCACCACAGCAGTTTTAAAAACACAGTTTGTTGTCGCAGATCGCAAGGGTCCCGCATGTCTGTTCAGTTCAAGATCGTTCCAGTTGGCATGCTACTGGTTTCCTGTGCCTGTTGCCTGGCCGACGATGATCTGATTACAGCTCCCAAGGACGCGCCGTCGTACAAGCTGAGCAATTTCCGAACGGAAAAGGACAGCTTTGGAAATTCACTGTTAGCGGTTGATTTCCAGCGGACAACCAAAGGATCGGGGGCGGTCTTTGTGAAAGGAAAATCCGCTCGCGGCCGTCTTTCCATCGGTGCCACTGTCCCAACGTTAACTGATACCGGAACCATTCGCTTGAAGAGTTTCTTTCCGGACCGTGGTCAGGCGCAACAGGATATCGAACTGTATTTTGTCCAGTCACACTACGTGGCTGAAGGCAAGACGCTGAACATGATGGTTTCCAACCCGGTCAGGCTGGGAAACCCCGGTCCGACTACGAAACCACGGCCATGGACCGCCCATGAAGAAGCGGTGTATGAACAGTATCTTCGCAACAAGCATGATGATTCGGCGCAGAAGCCGCTGAAGCGCTACACCGTTTCCGCCGATCTTCCCGGTAACGCAGAATTCGTCCCCAACACTGCTAAGCTGACCAAAGGCACGAAACTGCAGGCTTGTTTCCAGTCCAAGTGGTATCCGATCACAACGCTTTCAGAGAACGATGACGGATCAGTCAATGTTCGCTGGGACGATTGGGGGGCAGAGTACGACTGCAGCATGTTGCGCAGCGAACTGATCATCGAAAAGAGCGTGCTCAGCAGTCTTGGCAAGCATCCTGCCGGGCGTTTCCCTGCGGTTCCTGCCGCCGCTGTTGCCAAGAATATGAAGGGCGCCGCGCCGACAGCGAAGCCGCGCAAGGATTATCCCGTTACGATTAGCGTACCGGGCGATTCGCAGTTCATTCCCGGGGAGGCGTCGCTGCCCAGCGGGACACCGCTGCAAGCTTGTTACGCGGGAAAATGGAATCCGATCACTCATCTGTCCCACAATGCGGACGGGACCCTGACTGTCCGCTGGGATCAATACGGACCCTCTTTCGACTGCAGCATGGTCCGCGACCAGTTGATCATCAAGAAAGACTTGTTAAAGCGGATTCAAACCGACCCGTCGTCAGTTTCGTTCCAGGACAACGTCGCTAAAAAACAAGCAAAGGATTATCCCGTTTCGATCGCCGTGCCCAGTCATTCGCAGTTGGTCCCCAAAGAAGCGAAACTAAAGGCGGGGACGCGACTGGAGGCCTGTTGGTCCGGCAAGTGGAATCCCATCACAACACTTTCTGAAAACTCAGACGGAACACTCAATGTACGCTGGGATGATTTTGGTCCCTCCTACGACTGCAGCATGGTCCGCGACCAGTTGATTATTCGAAAGTCTGTCCTGCGCGCTTTGATGGGATCTTCAACGCCGTCAGAAGTGCGAACCTGGACGGACGCGACGGGGAAATTCAAAGTCAAAGCAAAATTGGTCAACCGTACGAAAACCCACGTGTCTTTGCTTACTGAGACTGGCAAAGAAGTAACGCTACCACTGACAAAGCTCAGTCAGGCCGACCAGGATTTTCTTGCCGGATCGACCAGCGAGTCGAACAACCCATTCGAGTAACGGCGGGGCAAGACGTAGGCCAGAACAGGCATTGCCAGGACCAGGACCTGGCCTACGAAGACGGTGATTGCCTACCAGGTTACGTGCTCCGAGTGGCTGCGATCCCAAAATCTCAGATATGAAATTTGAAATCTCGCCTTCCAGTTACTCACTCGTGGCGGCGGGGGCGGAGTCGGCAGAAGAGCGCTTTCTTTTGGTCCGGCAGCGCATAATCGAAGCCACAGCTTTGCAAGAAACCTTCGGATGAGCTGATCGCCAGGACTTCCATCACGTTCAGGTCGCGGGCGCGCTGAATGCACAGTTCGACCAATTTGCGGCCAATCCCCACGCCGTGATAGTCGTGATGAACAGCCAGGCACTGCAATTCGGCAAGTTTGGCACTGTAGATCTCGATCGCCGCAAATCCGATACAGATCTCGCTGGGGTAATCATCGGGCGGCTGATTGGCCAGCGGCTTGACCGCTACAAACCCGTGTCGGGTCAATTCGATGATTTCCGCTTCGCTGCGTTCCAGCAATAGGCGCTGGGCAACATACGGTCTCATCAGCGCATGGATGGCAGCCGCATCGCTTGGCAATGCTTGGCGCACCTCAACGTCAGTCGGGATCGTTGGTCCGGGCGAACTCATAAGCAGAATCTGCCGCAGTCACGAGATAGCGTGCCGCGATTCAGTGAACTTTGACGGGGTTGGTCGCTTCCTTGATCGTCTGACGCATCAATTTCGCGGGAGCTTCTTTGCCTGTAAACAATTTGAATTGATAAGCGCCCTGCCTGACAAACATATCGACGCCCGTGATGACTCGACATTTGACGCGTTTGGCGTGCTTGACCAGCATGGTGTTTTCCGGATTGTAAACGGTGTCGAAAACCACCAAATACTGATTCAGCTTCGAGGCGTTGTAGGGGCAGCTGTCGACATCAGGGTGCATTCCGACCGGCGTGCCGTTGACCAGCAAGTGTATTTTCGGAACGTGCCGATCTTCCCACTCAACCGCGCGGCAACCGATTTCCGAGGCCAGCATCCGCGCTCGATCGAAAGTCCGTGACGTGACGATGACTTCTGCCTTTCGCTGGCGGAGTCCCCAGGCAATAGCACGAGAAACGCCTCCCGCGCCCATCACCAGTGCGGTGATCCCTTGCATCGGCCGATCGCTGTCTCGCTTGATTTCATAGGTTTCTTCGATGCAATCCATCGCGGCCCGGTAATCGGTGTTGTAACCCAGCCGATCATCATCGTGAAAAACCATCGTGTTGATCGCGCCGATTCCCGTGGCACTGGACTCTGCCTGAGTGCAATATTCCAGTGCTCGTTCTTTATGGGGAATGGTAATGCTGATGCCGGAGACTCCCAGTTCGTTTGCACCGTCCATAAAATTGTGCAAGTCTTCGGCCAGCACGCGGAAGGGCAAATAACGCGCGTCCAAGCCTTCCTCTTGAAAGGCACGATTATGAATCAGCGGGCTGAAGCTGTGCGCGACCGGGTCGGCGATGACGCCGAACAGCTCGGTTTTCTCCGTGATGTTTTCGTAATCGTACATCTCGGTCATTTCGATCCAGTTCAGCTGACCCGGAGCCATTTTCTTGTCCACGCTGAACGTGGCGAAGGTAAATGGCGAGCCCAGTCGGTTGGCCAAAATCCGAGTCACCATGCCGATTTCGCCCATGCAGATTCCGATGGTCGGCATTTTCGCGTTCCGGACCATCTTCATCATGCGGATATTGTCGGAGAAGGAATTGGCCATCGTCGCGATCTTGACGATGTCCGCGTCCTCTTCCGACATGGCGTCGTGCAGTTCTTGCAGTTCATCGGGCGTACCGGAGAAGTCGTGATAGCTGATGATCCGCTTGGTATTGCCGTATCGCGGAATCTGGCTGGCCACATCGGCTTCGATATCGACGTACTCGGCGCCGGCGACGATCGCACTGCGAAGCAGCATCAGCCGCTCTTGCTCGCTGCGAATCCAGCGTCCACCGTCTTCGCGCCGGCGCGCGGTGATCACCACCGGACCCGGCCGCTCATTCAACAATCGTCCCAAATTCACGGCGCGACCGATGAAGTCCAAGCGTAGTTCGACTAACTTTGCTCCTTGTTCGACCAGGTATTGGTGTTCGGCGATCATCCGTTTATGGCGGGATCGGCCTAGGCTGACGCAGATCATGGAGTTGAGAAAAAAGGGCAGATGGATCGATTCCCCACCAGGAAAATCCCGTCCATCGAGGTTTAAAATCGCGTGCCAAATTATCACGCAAAATGAAGAGCCTATAATAGATCCGGCATACCCAGGGAGCGGGGGTGTTTTCTCGAGGTTCCCCCTGAATTTGCCATTAGTGGCCTAGTTCGTCGATTTTTTACCCTGTTGCTTGACTTTTGACCGCGAATACTGAGATGCAAATCCCGCAGTCTGTCCAACGACGCCGGTGGCTTCCCCACAGCTGCCCGGTCTCCGCCGCAGCTTGGTTGCTGCCGGCCCTGTGCCTGTGTGGCGTGCTAATTTCCGCTGACAACCGTGCGGGGGCCGGCGATTGGCCATTGCCGCGTGCCGACGCGCAATCCTCAGGAGCAACCGCCGCCGCACTGCCGAGCCCGTTGACGGTAATTTGGGAATACAAAGCGGACGAGGCGATCGAGACGACGCCGGTGGTTAGCAGTGGACGAGTGTTTGTCAGCGATGTCTTTGGCAAGATCTATGCGATCAACCAGGCCGACGGCAAGGAAGCCTGGAAGAAGAACTACGACACCGGCTTTCTCGCATCACCCGCGATCCAAGATGACTTGCTGGTGATCGGCGATATCGAAGGAAACTTGTACGGTTTGAATGCTGCCGACGGCAGCGAGTTATGGAAACGCACAACGGAGGGTGAAATCAACGGCGCGGCGGCTTTTTACAAAGACAAAGTGCTGGTCACCAGCCAAGACGGCAAATTGTATTGTTTCCTGGCCAAAGACGGTTCACCCGTGTGGACTTATCAAACCGAGGATCAGGTTCGCTGTAATCCGACGGTTGCCGGCGATCGAACGTTCCTGGGGGGCTGCGATGGGCAATTGCACATTGTCGATTTGAAAACGGGAAAAGCAGCGGGCGAACCGTTGTCGCTGGGCGGGCCGACCGGCAGCACGCCCGCGGTCGCCGGCGATCAGGCGTTCCTGCCAATCATGGATGGGGCCGTGTTGGCATTCGATTGGAAAAAGCGCGAGCAGACGTGGCGGTATGAAGACGACGAGCGCGCACAAGAGTACCGCGGCAGCGCCGCCGTTTCCGGTGAGATCGTGGTCGTCAGCAGCCAGTACAAACAGGTCGACGCGTTATCTGCCAATACAGGCAAACGAATTTGGCGTCACACGCTCCGTCGCCGGGCTGACGCGTCACCGGTGATCGCTGGAACTGACATTTGGATTGCCGCTACGGACGGACGGTTGCTAAAACTGAGCGGCAAAGATGGCAGCGAACTCTGGCAATATGAGATTCGCGGTGGCTTTCTTGCCGCGCCGGCGATCGCCAATGGCCGGCTCTATATTGCCGATGATGAAGGCGTCGTCCGATGTTTTGCGCCTGAGACAAACTAGAACGGGTGAAATACCCACCAGCTGACGAATCCCAATCCCACACGCCAATCGCCCATGTCTACCGCCAGCGACAAGAAAACCGAAGTCGGCAGTTATTTCATCTCGAACTATCCGCCTTACAGCCAGTGGAATCGTGATGAACTGCCCGCGGTTCAGCAAGCACTGCAAAGCCCGCCTCAAGATGAAACGCCGCTGGGACTGTACTTGCACATTCCGTTTTGCCGCAAGCGATGCAAGTTCTGTTACTTCAAGGTTTTCACGGATGTGAATGCCGCCGAAGTGCAACGCTATGTCGACGCCTTGTGCAACGAGATCTCGATGGTTAGCAAGCTGGCCGTGATGGGAAATCGGCCGTTTCGATTCGTTTACTTTGGCGGCGGCACACCTAGTTTCTTATCGCCAAAGCAGCTGACCAAATTGGCCGATCGGCTCCGCGAGCACATTACCTGGGACGGCGCCGAAGAAGTCACGTTCGAGTGCGAGCCGGGCACGTTGAGCGAAACGAAGGTGAAAACGCTGCGTGAAAAAGTCGGTGTAACCCGACTCAGCCTGGGCGTGGAGAATTTCTCGGACTCGATCCTGGATGAAAACGGCCGCGCTCATCTCAGCAAACAAGTCTTCACCGCCTGGGAGTGGATTGCGGCGGCGAACTTCCCCAACGTCAACATCGACTTGATCTCCGGCATGGTCGGGGAAAGCTGGGAGAACTGGCGCGAAAATATTCGCAAGACAATCGAGCTCTCGCCCGAGAGCGTGACGATTTATCAGATGGAGTTGCCGTACAACACGGTCATCAGCAAAGACATTCTGGGCAATAAGATTGAAAGCCCAGTCGCCGATTGGGATACCAAGCGAGCCTGGGTTGACTACGCCTTTAATGAATTGGTTTCCGTCGGCTACAGCGTCAGCAGCGCGTACACCGTGGTCAAAGATCCCAGCAAAGTAAACTTTTCTTATCGCGACAACCTCTGGCACGGTGCCGATTTGCTGGCCACGGGAATCGCAAGCTTTGGGCATGCCAGCGGCGTTCACTATCAAAATCTGGCCGAGTTGGAACAGTACTTGACGACGATCGAAGCCGGCCAGTTACCGCTGGGACGCGGGCTGGTACCAACCGACCATCAAAGACTGATTCGCGAAATGATCTTGTTACTCAAACGCGGTTATCTGGAACTCGACTACTTCAAAAATAAATTCGGTGTCGACGTCGTGGAACACTGGAAAGAGCAGTGGAGCGGTTACGTGGATGACGGCTACGCCGAAATCTCTGCTGACAAAATCACGCTGACTCGTAAAGGCATGTTGGTCGTCGATGGTTTGTTGCCCGCATTCTTTGAGCCCGAGCACCAAGGGGTTCGATACACGTGAATCTCGACCCGACGCAGCCCTGTGCGGACGAAGCGGATTGGTTTTCGTTTGCGATGGGCGAATTCGACGCAAAATTCCCCCGCGATCGAAAGTACGCGACCAATCACATGTGGGCCAAGGAAATCGAGCCTTCGCGCTGGCGATTCGGCTTGACCGCCTATGCCGTTCGTTTGCTGCAGGACGTTTACTTTTTGGATTGGATCGTCGCGCCGCCCGCGCCGCTGGCGCTGCGGGCCAACATCGGCTCAATCGAAAGCAAGAAAGCGGAAAGCGATTTGTTCTCCCCAATCGCCGGTAACCTGGTCGACGTCAACGAGACGGTGCTTTCGGATCCATCGTTGATCAACGCCGACACCTACGAGCAAGCCTGGCTGATCGAAATCGAATCGGTCGATGCGGGCGGCTTACTCGGTCCCGATGATTACGCCCAACACCTGTTTGACGCCTGGGAAGTCGCCCAGCGAACCATCAAAGGCCAGGCAAACTTGTAGGAAGCAAAAACCGTCGCCCCGTTACAAGTCGTAGCCCGTAGGCCAGGACCGTTCCTGGCAAGCAGATCGCCAGAACGAAACGCTGCCAGCCTAACCTACAAGTCCGACCGCCCCGCACTCTCGCAATACTTTTTGACGCGGTCCATGTCGTTGTCGATGGCGTGCTGGACGACGGCTTTGATCAGTGGATTGACGAGCTTCGCCATCAGCTTGTGGGCTTTCGCGTCCATCGTCATTTCCAACCGGGTTTGCCCGTCGCGTTCTTCGACAGTGAACAGGGTGTCCCAGACTGTCCCATTCGTGTCGGTTACCAATCGGACTCGGCGGTGCGCTTCGTATTCGGTGACTTCCAGTTCGGTAACGTGCTTTTTGCCCTGCATCAACCGCGTCTCGCGAAAACGCGTGCCCACGCCTGTCCGCTGCTCGGTCAAGAATTCGACATCGATGATATGCGGCAACGCTTTGCGGAACTCTTCGATGTCTGCGACCGTGTTGAAAACCACGTCGACCGGGGCGTCAATCATTCGTTTAGCCGATGTCCAAGCCATGATGTTGCCGGTGGTAAGGCGTCGCGCACTCCCTGGGCGAATGTGAATCATCGAACAGCGTTTGCCCGCGTGCGACGACTATTGATTAATGAAGACAAAGGTACCCAATTTGGAAGCGGTGACCACATCGACGCGATTGTCCTGGTTCAGATCGGCAGCCAGAATCTGCACGCCGACACCGGAGTGATCATCGATCAGGTGTGGCAGGTATTTGACATTCCCCGTTTCATCCTGTGTCCACTGGAACCAGTAGACCACAGGAGCCGCACTCGGTTCGATATCTCCCTTGGGCCCATGTGCCCACATGCGTTTGTCGGTGATGATATCGTCGTGGCCGTCGCCGTCGATATCGGCCACATCCAAGGCATGCGGTTGCGTAAAAGCGACGCCAAAATGCTTTTCTTGCGAGCGATCGCCCATGATCAATTGCTCGCGAAAGCGGACTCCGGCGTCGGTTTCGATTTGCTCGTACCAGGCCAAGCCCCAACCGTGCGCGTTGACTGACGAGATCACATCTTGGTCACCATCGCCATCAATGTCGCGAGCAAACATCTGAGCGCCGCCGCGATCTTCGGAAAAACGTTGCCGATGGAACGGCCACGTCGTGTTTTCCGATTCTGGCTGCTCATACCATCCATCGTTGATGATCAAATCAAGCCGCCCATCGCTGTTGATATCGCCGACGCCTTGACCGTGATAGAACTGCGGCCAACCTTCGTCATCACCCACCGCAACGAACCTCCAAGGTTCCGTCGGTTGTTGTGGATTCGGCTGAATCGATCCCCAGCGTCCATCCCAATGACAGATCACTTGCGGGACTCCGTCGCCGTCCAGGTCGACCATCGTCGGGGACTCGCCGCGGACACGTTCGAAGGCGAAATGCCGTTTCCACAATACATCGGCGTCGCCTGGATTTTCATACCACATCGCCGGATGTTTATGCACGCGGCCAAGCACCAAGATGTCGGGCCGTCCATCGCCGCTAAAGTCATGCACGAAGCTGAACATACTGTTGCTGGGGCTTGGCTCGCGGTCCAGCGGAACCGGTTCGTAGAACGCATGCGAGACCCTAAAGTCTGGTCCTTGGTACCAAAATGGGCCTGCCACGATATCAGTCTTGCCGTCGCCATTGATATCCCCAGCGGCAACGCCGTCGCAATAGTACTGGTCGGTCAGAACGTGACGCTGGAATTCAGCGTCCACTCGCTCAGTCACAGCTGCCAGAATAAACATGCAGGCAACCATTGTTTTCATGTTCCAGCCCACATCGGTCTCTTCGAAGAAGAATTGATATCAAAAGCGAAAAGCCGCATTCTACCGCGAACATCTTGCGAATGCTCTGTTTACACAGCAAGAAAAGTCGGTACGATCGTTGCCAATTCGTCTGGGACGCAGCTCACGCATGTCGTGTTTTGACAAGGAAGGGATGATGCCGGGATACGATCGGGAGTTTGCCAAGTACGTTGAATTCGCTGATATCTTGGAGCGAGAGCTAATCACGTTTCACGGCAAAGCAAAAGCGAAGAAGCTATTCACCAGAATGGACAAGACAAAGTTTCAAGAGTTCTGTGAAGCGGCGACCACGGATGCGTTAAAACGCCAGTGGTTGAAAAAAATTTTAGCCGGTTATCCTCAACCGAACGAGACTTGGGGCGATGCAGCTTAGAGCCCTTGGCCATCAGCGCGATCTCTTGGCCGGCCGTTTCCTGACGGCCTGTTTCTTGATCGGTGTCGCTCGTTCGCTGGTTTGACTCAGCAGATAGTCCTCCGCGGTGTTCGCCTGCGCTTCCTTCCAAAGGTTTTCTGGCGATGCCCCCGATTTCCATTGCATATCGATCGTTGCAACCATACTCGATGGGCGCCCCCAAAATGCCGAGCCGCAATGTCGGTTGCCAGCCAGGTCTGACACGAAAAGCCGACTGGCTTATCAAGGTGCATTGCGATTGTCGCCATCGATCCAAATATGATTCGTACTAACTGGGGACTCAATACCTTTCGTTTGTTGGAGTTTAGTTAGAGGGTGGCTTGTCATCGCGAGAATTTTTCGACACCGCAAAAAGAGCTTGAAATATCCAACAATCCGCCAATTTTCTTTTCCGAATCTATCTGGTAGGCAGGAGATGGAATCACCACGGATTACCGAGAATTTGTACCCCTGACTCGTCGCGGCTACTTCTTCGCCACATGATTCTCATAGGCCTTCTGCAGCTTTTGCAGAAATTCGATCACGCCTTCGTGAACATATTCCGGCGCCGAAATAATCAACACATTATCGATCGCCGAGGCACTGCTTGCGCCCCCAACTGTCGCCCAGGATTCCGGGCTGACCGCGGCGGTGAGTGCCTTGACGACCTCGTCAGATTTTGATGTCAGACTTTCGGGAAACGTGTACATTTCCAGTACCTTGTTTTGCTCAGCCGCTTCGTGCGTCGTGATCAGCAGCACTTCACTTTTGACGACGTAGGTCAGATCGAATTCTCTCAGCATCAGCCGCAGAAAGCTCCGCAGCGTGACGTTCTTGAGCGAAATCTTGACCGGCACATCCCTGGTTAGTCCAACCTCTTCCAAAGCGCGGTTATCGATCATGATGGGGATGTCATGCGATCGGGAAAGTTCGACGATCGCTTCCTCAAGCGGCGTTTCAATGAATTCCTGACTGGTGCTATCGCTCAAGACGCTGCGAATGCGCTCGTTCGCATCTGATGGATCGCGTTGCGGCACTGCCTTGGACTCAAGTACCTTCGCCGGAATCGCTTTTGGTTTCTTTGCCTGCTGGACGCTGCGATTGGCAGTATTCGGTGCAAACGGATCGGCGGGGACATTTCCGCCGCCGAATGGATCGGCCTGCTGGGCGACGGCAATCACTGGAAACAGAATCAAAATCGCAAGCATTGACGACAGCATCGTACGCATTGGAGAGCTCCAGGGTTAGAAAAGAATTGTTGGCCTGCTACCGGCCCTTGATCGCATCAAGTTGCTCTGCGAGCAGCTTGACGGTCGATCGGCTTTCTTTGTCATCCACAACGTTCGTATTTTCGTTGGGATCGCTACTGTGATCATACAGCATTCGCCCCGTCAATTTGCCTGCCCCGTTCTTGTCGCGGTATTCACTGTAGCGATATTGGTCTGATCGGATGGTATCCCCGAGTCGATAACGCCCCACCGCAGCCGGTTTTCCGGTTAACGAGGGGTTCTTCATCCAGCGGACAACGCTGGTACCTTGCACGTGCTGCGGATGCTGAATGCTGGTCAATTCACACAGCGTTGGATAAATGTCGATAAATTCGGTCAACGACGAGACTCGTGCCGGCTTGATCCCGGGCATCGAAATGAAAAGCGGCGTGTGCATCGATGTTTCAAAGCAAGAATGCTTGTTCCACATGCCATGTTCGCCCAACTGCCAGCCATGATCGCCCCACAGAACAATGATGGTGTTTTGCGAGAGCCCTGTTTCGTCAAGCGTCGCAAGCAAGCGGCCCAGTTGCGCATCGATAAAACTGACACAGGCGTAATACCCATGAATCAGATGGCGGGCGGTTTCCCGATCCACAGGGCCTTTCGGTGGTATTCCAGCATAGGCACGCAATTCACCAGAGCTGTGCACGGCCCCGTCCGGTGCATTCTTAGGCGGGCCGTAGTTGTCCGGGATGTCGATCGTATCAATCGCGTACAAGTCCCAATATTTCTTGGGAGCACAAAACGGCAGGTGCGGTTTGAAGAAACCGACGGCCAGAAAGAACGGTGACTCAGGTTCTTTGGCAAATCGATTCAAGTAGTCGATCGCCTTGTTCGCGGTTTGATGATCGCGATAGTTGTCGTCGAGGCGATCTGCGGCCTCGTAAGCCATGCCGCGAATTTTTGTGCGTTTGGGATACTTCGCCTTCTGGGCAGCGATCGCCTGCTTGACCGCCTGGGGATCTTGGTAATCGCTGGTGGCCGGCCGCCATGGTTTTTCGGACCAGCCGTCGACGTTGTCGTCCGGAAAGTGAAAGATTTTTCCCAGACTGATGGTGGTGTAACCGTTTCGCTTGAACAGTGTATTGAGTGTAACGGCTTGCGGCGCCTCCTTGTCGGCGCGTGCCGTGTAAGTCACGAACCGCTTCGGCGTCGGACGCAAGCTGGTCATCAACGAAGCGCGACTGGCACCGCAGGTCGGCACCATGCAGTACGCGCGTTCAAACAAAACGCTGCGTTTGGCGAGCGCATCAAAATGAGGCGTTTTCATCTGCGTCTGTCCATAACAGGCTAGCTGTGGCCGCAGATCGTCCACGGCAATGAACAACACATTGGGCGGCGACTTGGCTTGCGATGAACCTGCACAAGTAATCAGAAGAACCACAATCAAGTAACGCACGATCAAGGCTGTTTCCTCATCAATTCGCGAGTGATGGTTCCCTGGCCGATCCAAGATTGCACCCGCATTCGTAGTCTTCGTAGGCCAGGACCTGTCCTGGCAGCGGAATCCCTTAGGACAACCCGTTTTGCCTACACTGTTACTAATTCTCGACATGGAGAAATGGAAAACGCTGTAGCCGACAGCATAGTCGATAGCACAACCGGCCGGATTCTCAGTCGCAGGAAACTTGACCCGCCGCGCTTTGCCGCTGTCGGGTTGCCGCGGCGAGCCAACAAAAAAAGGCGGTCCAGATAAT
>JBFJVZ010000168.1:0-15052 GCA_041623895.1 Pirellulaceae bacterium
AATAAGGCGCCAGGACAAGACAAGTCCTGGCCTACGAACTTACATCATTCAAGGCGTCAAGGACGCCAAACTGGCGGTCTGGCTCAGCGAGCTTTTGAGACAATGACCGTTTTGTCAGTCCACTTGACCACCAGGTTGGCTTGGCCTGCAACCATTTCGGTTAATTGTTGCAGCGTCTTTTGTTGTGCTTCCAAAGTCACGATTGTTTCACAGGCTTCCCGCGCGTCGGCATCGATCAAACAGTTGCGGCCGGCGCGCTGTGCGAATGCCTGAATTGCTGCGCCGGCGCGCTCTTTCAGTTTCAGGCTGAATACTGCGTCGTCACCCGGTTGATTCACCACTTTGGCCGCGAATGCGTCCAACAGCGCGGCGGTTGCCAGCCGATGGGCCGTTGCGGTCGCTTTGACCACCAAGACGTTTTGATCGACTTGCACATCGCTTTTTCGATCGGTATCGGCCAACGACGCTCGCAGCTGTTGAGCATGCTTGCCGGGTCGATAACGTCGCTCTGCCAACGCCGATGATTCCGCCGAGGCAAGATCGGTTACGGTTTTGCCGAGCGGCGAGTCGGGATCGGGTCGCAGGTCGAACTGCGCCAACACCAATGCCAACGCGATGCCTCGATCAATCTGAGTCCAGGTTGTCTTGGGCCATAAGTCGTGAGGCAAGACGATGTCCTTTGCCGTCTCGCCCATGACTGAATTCAATGCTTCCGCCGGCGTCGTGAGGTCGTCCCAAGTAACCGTCACCAACTCCCGTTGCCCGGCGTTGGACAATGCAATCAGCACGTTTGCGGTGGCATCGACCCAGCTTGCGCGTCCGACCAGCAGCACGCCGGCTACCGGCATCACTACACAGTCGCGTTCGGCAGCGATCTTCTTGATGGCGGAGTAGACGTTGGGACCCAGCTGCCCGGAATGCACCAATTCCGTCGGGTCAACGCGGCGATCGATACAGACATTTAGTCGCATCGGCTGGGCAATTCGCTCGATCGCATCGCGAAACGGCTTACCGTCAATCACCGACCTCATGGGGGTCAACAATTGGCGAAAGGGTGCAAGCTGGTGATTAAATTCGTCAGCGAGTGCGGGAGTCTGGCCAGCGGCCCAGAATGCCACAACCAGGGCAAACGTTGAGCCCGCAAGGCACCATCGTGTCTTTCTCCGGACAAACACAGTACGCTCGCAAATACCTTGTTTTGCAGTCATTTGGGGGTCAACTTCCATCAAAAAATCTATTCTAATCACTGTCCGTTCGCGAAAGTGTCCGCGATTTAGATCTCAGAAGTTGCCCGGCTGAATTGCTGGATGCAGGCAGCGTGACATTGGGCAGTTTAGGTCATCAATCTGGTCGCTTGTAGTCATGATTCCCCGTAATTAGACTCGCATATCGGTAAAAGAAACGACAAACGTGGCCTTCTTATTTGTGCGACGCCGCTTGCCTGATCTTGCGAGTGGAATAGGATGCTCGCGATCGAGAACGGCGGATTGCACATCACGACGGAAGAAACTGTGACTTCACCTCTGGTTCGCACCACTCGGCTCACCTCTGCCTACCGACGTTTCTTGACGACCGCCGATGCGCCTCGGTTTGCTGCCGAGGTTGACGAGTTCTATTCGCCGGCAACTTTGACGACGTTACTTTCACGTGGCGACATTGAGATGCGACGTGCCTCGGCGCTGTCGCTTGGAATGTTGGGAAATCGATCATCGATTGAACCTCTGGGACGCGCCTTGGCGGATCCTGATCGCGGTGTGCGATTGGCATCGGACGATTCTTTCCGTGCCCTGCTGGTTCGTGAAGCCGCACCATTGCATCATCAAAAACTGCTGAAAGTGATGCACTTGAATGATGGGGGCGAGCATGCTGCGGCATTGGCGCCGGCGATGATCTTGGTCGACCAGGCACCAAAATATGCCGAAGCTCATCACCAGTTGGCAATCTGCTGGCAGGGACTGGAGAATTACTACCAGGCCGAATCGGCTTATCGATCGTGCTTGTGGCGTTGCCGATTTCACTACCCGGCCTGGCAGGGTTTGGCGCGTTGCTGGCTGATGTTGGGCGAAACCGATCGGGCGTTGGGCGCGTTAGAATTGTGCTTGGCGATTTGTCCCGACGTGGAAAGCGCGCGGCTGCAAATTCGAGCCATCCGGCGTCGCCGACGTCAAACCGACGCCTGATTCAGACCGGTTCTTCACTCGGCATTTTGAGGAATCACTTTGAGTAACGACGAAGCCTTGATTGGTTCCATCGCCATCATTCTTGCCATTGCCGCTTTTGCGATTGCCTTGGGGCCTTGGACAGCACCTTACCAGCTGCGTTCTTTCTCGGCGTTAGCACGTCGTTTTGGAAAGCCGGCTGCACGCGGACTTTGGGTCGCCATTGCGGTGGCAGCGTTGACAGCTGGACTAGCGATCATCAATGGGATTCGCCCATCCTACGCGCGGCCGGTCCAACAGTCTCTGCTTGACCGTTAAGCAAGCTAGGACTGAATGGCACTTCATCGGCGTGAACATTCTGCCTGGTGCTTTGTCCAGATTCAATCTTAGGGTGGTGGTCGTAGCCGATGTCGCCAGACTTCGGGGTATCTTGGAACGAACCGAATTCTGGCGAATCCGGCTACCCTAAAGTCAAAAGTTGACAGAGCACTAGCGGAATTCGGGAGAATTCCGGCGATGACTGCTCGGCAGTCTGCCGACTTCTGCGCTACGAACGAGAATTTCGGTATCAGCGGGGGACGAGTATCGACGGCTCATCGGCAGTGCGATGCAGGTCAAGTCCCTGGATTGGCATCCTTGATCGCCTTTTCCATCACTTCGATCGCAGCACCTGTGTACCGCTCGTATTCATTCCAGAAGTGATTCATGGCTTTCTCGTCGGCAAAGAAGAACATGCGGTTGTAGGTCGGATCTTTCAGGCCCCATTCACGTTTGCCGGGGACGATCACTCGTTCCTCGAAGAATCGGACCACATCGATCTCGTTCAACACCGGCGTGTAGGGAACCGGATCAGCCAAAAAGGTTTGCATCTTTCCCGCGTCGGAGAACAGGTACAGTTTCCCCAGATGGATGACTCCAAACTTTGGGTTTCCCTCGACCCAGCGATCTTCTTTGATCACGGTCACGGGGCAATAACCTTCCATTGCCAATTCGGGTGACGGAGAAGCTGCGGGTTTCGCTTCCTCTTGCACGGCAGGTGCAGCCTGCGATTCGGGTTCAACGGGTGTTTGTTGGGGCAAGGCCAATCCGCCGCTGTCGGTTCGGGCTGCGGCCAGTTGTGCCTGGGTGCCGCCGGATGGATTTCCGCTTGGCAAAGTGAATTGACCGGTTTGCGTGTTGGCAGTGCTAGTTTCCGTTGCCGCAGGAGCCGTCGGCGAACTGACCGACGAAGGTGCCGTGCCGGTCGGACTGACGGTGGCCAAAGGATTGGACTTCACGTAGGAAGGCGTGCCAGGTGCGGTCATGGTGGATGGCGGCGACGACACCTTGGCTTGGGTTTCGGGGCTTGCGGTTGGGGCCCTCGCGACCGTGGGAGCGGCGGAAGCGACACCTGACAACATCGCCACGTAGCGTGCCGGCTGTTGCGGACTGACGTTGTGGGCCAGCGTTTTGCCGTCGGTAGTCACAATCACGTCGGTAGGATACTTGGAGACGTGAAACATCTCTGTCAGTTTGGGGTTCTTGGCTGCGTGGACCTTGACCGGCACGAAATTCCTGCTGATCGCAGAAGCGACCGATGCGTCTTGAAACGAACCGGCCTCCAAGCGTTCGCACCAGACGCAGTTGTCGCTGTAAAAGTGCAGCAGCAACAGCTTTCCTTGGGCTTGGGCCTGTGCGTGTGCGGTGCGGAGATTGTCCTGCCACGGAATCTGCGCTGTTGCGTTGCTAAGAGCAAAACCCATCATGGTGGCGATGGCCAATAAGGTTCGGACTGCGGTACGCATCGAGCCAATCCTGTCGTCGTTTGCGTGAATGAGGTCGGGAAACGTTCCTTCTGGGGCCTACCCACCATCCAGTTCGGCCTTTCCGGTGGTATGGCTTGATCCGAACCTACAAATTGGGTCGACTTTGCCGCCACCCGAATATTCTCCCAACCCCCCGGACAGGTTGCAGGCAATTTGTCATGTCGCTCTTGACATCGCCAAATTCAAAGTTATATTTCTTCGGACGTAATGAAGGTGGTGGGGAAATTCCCGCAACCTCTCCCCGGACGACTTGATCGCGTCCCTCTCCGGCACAAAAATAGAAGGTGCTGGGTTTTCCCGAGATGAGTTTCCTCGGAATCCGAAGGGTTGGGCCGACAAGATCAACCAGTTTTTGAGGCTTGGCGCGCGTGCATCGCAGCCATCCTCCGTACAAATCATTCGCAGAGTAGGTTGGCAAATCCAACTCACCTGCCCAAACGGTCGGAGAAGCGACCATGTACTGGCCGAATGATCGGCCTCTTTTGCTGCCGCAGCACCCAACAAACTTTCAAGTTTCAGTTTTCCATTGTTTGCCCTCGGGTTGAGCGCCCACCGCCGCTTACCCGAACGGTTTTCTGTTTCACTCGCGCGGTATCTCTCAATCACGCTGACCAAAACTGCTTGACGGACCAAACCGATTGCGTGGCCGATCGCTGATGCGATTCATCGACAGGCTGAGTGCGATTTTTCCCGCATGCAACCCATCGGGAACGATGGTTCCCGCGGGAACCAGAGCACTTTTTGCTTTCGGGCGACACTGGGCCCCCTCAACTTTTTGACAGCTTTCTGGACGACCAAATGGCTAAAAAGAATCGGACTAGTCGTGGCCGCGGCTCTGGCCAATCTCCCAATGGCAAGCCTCGCGGACGTCGCCGCCGTCGTGGCGGAGGCGGCGGCAGCCAAGGTGGCGGCGGCGAGTACGAAAATGAAAACGCAGAAGCCCCCAGCGACGCCCCGCTCGAGGAGGGCGAAGGCATCCTGGAACTGCACCCCAACGGCTACGGCTTTCTCCGAAGTTCCGAAAACAACTACTCCCGCGAGCGGAGTGATCCCTTCGTCCCGGGAACCATGATCGAGCGATTCGGGCTCCGCGAAGGCGTGCACCTGAAGGCAATGGTCCAACAAGCCAGACGCCAGCAAGGTCCTCGAGTTCGTGAGATCCTGGATGTTGACGGCATCTCGCCGGAGAAATATCCCGAAATCAAAAGCTTTGAGTCGCTGACTCCGATCAACCCCGAAGAGTGGTTGAACCTGGAGTGCGGCCGCAAGCCACTGACCAATCGAGTCATCGATTTGCTGGCTCCCCTGGGTAAAGGGCAGAGGTCGCTGATTGTCGCCCCGCCCCGCAGCGGCAAGACAATCATGCTGCAAGACATTGCCAGCGGCATCTCTCAGAATCATCCCGATCTGAAGCTGATCGTGTTGTTGATCGACGAGCGGCCGGAAGAAGTCACCGACATGAAACGCAATGTTCTGGGCGGTGAAGTGATTGCCAGCAGTCTGGATATGGACGTGGAAAGTCACGTCCGTCTGAGCCAGTTGGTGATCGACCGCGCACGTCGATTGGCCGAGATGGGGCAAGACGTTTTCTTGATGCTGGACTCGATCACGCGATTGGCGCGTGCCTTCAACAAGTGGGTCGGCCGCAGCGGACGTGGTGGAGCGACCATGACGGGTGGTTTGGACATCAAAGCGATGGACATCCCCAAGAAACTGTTTGCCACCGCGCGTGCCTTCCAGGAAGGCGGCTCGTTGACGATCGTGGGCACTTGCCTGGTCGACACCAACAGCCGCATGGACGAAGCGATTTTCCAGGAGTTCAAAGGCACCGGTAACATGGAACTGGTCCTCGATCGCCGCCTGGCGGATCGCCGTGTCTGGCCTTCGATCGATATCAGCCAAAGTGGAACGCGTCGCGAAGAGTTACTTCTGGATGAAGAAACGCTGGAGGCGGTCACGATGCTGCGTCGTACGCTCAGCAGCATGCATCCCTGTGATGCCATGGAGCAGTTGACCAAGCAACTCAGCCGCTTCGAGAGCAACGAAGAGTTCATCAAGTTGATCAGCGGAGCAAAAACCACGCTGTAATTGATTCATCGCAGAGCGGACGGTGGTCCGCTTGTGAACCCACGGCAACGTCGCGGGTCTTTGCCTTTGGCGAGCAAGCCAAGGTCTCGGAGGGTAAGCGAATTGGTGAGCGGCCTCACTGGAACTGAGGTACCCCGCAAGGGGCTGCGGGTTCGAGTCCCGTGCCCTCCGCTCTTGCAAACACCGCAAACCTTGGAAGGAACGCTGTTCCCCTCCATGTTTGCGGTTCTTCTTTGCAGCCTGCTCAGCACCAACAGCAGTGATCTGATCGGGTTTGGAGCCCGATTCCGCATGTCCCTGCCGCTTGCGTAAATTCGCCCGACGCTTGCTCACAGAATGACCGTGATCAGCGAGTTCACTCCTGGTCCCGCTTGTTTCATTCTGCAAGACGCCGCCGCTACAATCTTGCCATGAACGCGACTCGAATCTTCCTCGCTGCGGCTCTCGTCTTTTGCTCGTCTGCGGACGCGCATGGTGAACCGTTGCGATTGGATCGCGTGAGCGACGATGTGACCGTGTTGTTTGCCAATGGGCAGGCCAAACTGTCCATCATTATCGCCGCGGATGCCGGTGAAACGACTCACGCGGCTGCCGCCGAACTGAGGGCTTATCTGCAGCAGATGTCCGGCGTCGCGTTTGATGTTCGCACGGACGCTGGAGGGCCGGGCATTTTCGTCGGAACGCAGCAGCAGTTTTCTCTTCCGCAATTCAAGTCAGCATTGACGATTGGCAACGGCCATGAGGGCGCGGAGGCATTTGTGATTTATCCGGATGGCGAGTCCTTGTACCTCGTTGGCGCGTCGGAGAAAGGCGTCTCACATGCGGTATTCCGTTTTCTACAACGATTGGGATGCCGCTGGTATTTTCCGGCCCGGGAGTGGGAGGTCATACCGCCGCGTGAGGAAATCTTGGCCGACTTTGTGATCGCCGATCGTCCCGCAATCGCCGCACGACGGATCTGGTGGGGCTACGCGTTTTTTGATCGAGCCGAAGGCCGCTGTCAGAAGGATTACGAAGCGTGGGCGCGGCATAATCTGATGGGGGAATCGTTCCGAACTTATACCGGTCACGCCTGGCAGGCAATCATTGCTGAGAATCAAGCGATCTTTGACAAGCATCCGGAGTATCTCGCGTTGGTTGATGGACAGCGCCGCGGCCCGCAGTTTTGCGTCAGCCAACCGGCCGTGCGAAAACTGGCCGCGGAGTGGGCGCTGAAGCGTTTGAAGATGAAGCCCGAACTCGACATGGTGTCGATGGAGACCGCTGATGGATCGTTTCACTGCCAATGTGCCGAATGTGAAAAACTTGGATCGATCTCCGAGCGAGCATTTGGATTGGCCAACGAAGTCGCCCGCGTCGTTGCCGAAAAATACCCTGGCAGGATGGTCGGAATGTTGGCCTACAACGACCACTGCGAGCCTCCGTCTTTTCCCCTGGAGCCCAATGTTTACGTACAGAGTACGGCAGGATTCGTTCGCGGGCGGTACACCTTTGACGAGTTGATGGAGTTGTGGCCAAAGAAAACCAGAAACATCGGTTTCTATGAATACTTTTCAGTCTGGCTCTGGGATTTCGACCAACTACCAGGCGGCCGAGCCAACGATATCGAGGAAATCACGCGAAGGATTCGAAGGTACGTTCAGCTCGGCGCCACCAGCCTCTCCTGCGAGAGCGGCAACAATTGGGGAGTCCATGGTCGCGGTTATTACATTGCCAACAAATTGATGTGGAATCCGGATCAAGATGTGGACGCGCTGTTGGATGACTTTTATCGAACCGCTTTTGGGCCGGCAGCCACTGCGATGCGTCGCTTTTACGAGCGGTTTGACGTTGGATCGCGGCCGCTGATGTCGGAGCATCTGCTAGCCCGCGGGTTTCGTGATCTTCAGCTGGCCAGTGAACTTGCTGCCAATCGGCCGGATGTCCGAGCGCGGCTCGATCACCTCAAGCAATACATGCACTACGTGCGTTTGCGTTGGGAGCTGGATCATTTGCCGAAATCAGAAGAGAAACAGCGCAAGGCTTTGACGCTGCAGGGGCTGACATGGTGTTATCGTTCGCGGTACAGCTACATGAATCACTGGGCTGCCATGTGGCTGAGTTGGACGCGACAAGCGGCCGACGAATTTGCTGAGCCGACCTGGTCATTCAAGCACGATGGCGATCATCCGTGGTCCTCCAAGGAGCCGCTGACAAAGACGGAAACGGAGCGGGTTTTCCAGACTGACTTGCAACGATTTCAACCACAAGACATCACAGAAACGGAGTTTTCTCAGCAACTTGTCTGGGACGATCTGAAGAATTTGTATCCAAAGCAGGTTCGTCCACAAGCCTTGTTGCACCGTTTTCAACGTCCCATGCGCTATGCGGTGATCAGCAAAGATGGGGAGCCGATTCGATTTGCGATCACCAGCGGAGTGATCCAACATTACCGCGACCGCGCAGACGGACGGTGGACCGTTTCGGAATCTGACGGCAATCCGCTGGCCACCGGCAAGATCACGCAAGATGGTGAAATCCATCCGATTGAGGTCAAAGTGACCAGAGCTGGACTGCACTGGATCGACTACAACGACCAGGGTGCAGGTTGGGGGATTCAAACGGCGGAGGACGTACCAATTTCTCTCGCCTTGCAACGTGGGCAACGCATTTTGCATTTAGGCCAATTCCGGCAGCCAATCTTCTTCTTTGTTCCACGTGGGACAAAGCGGCTTCAGTTCTTTTGGGAAGGGGGAAATCTGAATCCGCAAGTTCACGGTCCGGACGGTACGTTGCTGGCAGAAGTCAAAACAAGTGGTAAATACGTCAGCGTGGACGTTCCCGGCGGCGCGGACGGCAAAGCGTGGTTCTTCACGAGATTCGCGCCGAAGCGAATCTGGTTTGCCAACGCTCCCAATTTTCTTGCTGCGTCACCGGAAACACTTGTGCTGCCACAAGAGGCCCTGAGCAAGCTGGAATAAGAATATGCGGAGGAACTCGCCGGAGTTTTCAGCGGGTGATTTGCCGCAAAGCTTGATCGCTGTGCTATAGGCGAAATGCTGAAATCGGCACTCTGAACGCTTTCCTCGATAGCAACGTTGACGCGACCTGCTCAAGCGATCACATTGAATGCTTCCATCCTTTCCTGCCACCGTTCGGCATCACTGCTGAATCCCGCCCTGGCTGTTGCGTTTTCTCGTGAGAAACTTTCCACCACATTCGCTTTTCATTTGTTGGTTGGCGTTGATGGTTGCCCGCGTGGCCGTTGCGAATCCGGCCAATCAAGCGGCATTGCAAAAACATTTTGGTTCATTGATGCCGGAACACTTGCGAAGCTGTGCGCTTTGTCATGTGGCCGACCATGCTGCCGATGCCTCGTCGCTGGAAGAGTTTCCACATAATGCGTTCGGCGCAGCGGTTAGAATCGCCGGTGAACGGCTGCTGGAGGATGGCAAAGATGACGCCATTCCGAATCGATTCCAAGTCGTCGCCAATCGGGATGCGGACGGCGATGGGCATTCCAATCTGGTCGAAATCTTGCTTGGCTCCAGACCTGGATCACAAAGCGACATTCCAGATCAGGATTCTTTATCGCGTCAAGCGAGTCTAATCGAATCTTATCAGGCAAAGATCAACCAGTACGCCTGGCGACCTTTTGCAGTCGTGCAGCGTCCGCCCGTACCGCGATCGCGCGACTGCGGAAACAATCCGATTGATGCTTTTATCCAACAGCAACGCAACAAACTCGGTCTCGCGCCCAATTCCGAGGCGAAGCCCGAACAGCTACTTCGCCGCGTCTATCTCGATTTGATCGGCTTGAGCCCAACGCGGGAGGAAATCAATGCATTCGTCAGACAATACTCGGGGGATCGGAGTGTTTACGAACGCGTCGTCGATCGACTGTTACAGCACCCGGGATATGGTGAACGTTGGGGGCGACACTGGATGGATGTATGGCGCTACAGCGATTGGGCCGGCTACAAACAGCAGCTAAGGGAAAGTCAACATCATATTTGGCATTGGCGCGATTGGGTTGTTGAGTCGTTAAATGAAGACAAAGGTTATGACCAGATGGTCCTTCAGATGTTAGCGGCTGACGAAATGCAGCTTGATGATGCCGAGTTGCGAGCCACGGGATTTCTGGCCCGTAATTACTTTACCAATCGTGACCAATGGATGGACAACGTCGTTAAACACACATCACAAGCGTTTATGGGCATGACCGTTGGCTGCGCGAAGTGCCACAACCACATGAGCGATCCGATCGAGCAGACGGAGTACTACGGCTTGCGCGCGGTCTTCGAGTCATACAATGTGCGAATCGACCGCCTGCCGGGTGAACTGGACACTAACAACAATGGCATTCCGCGTGCCTATGATCAAACCGTGGGTGCAAAGACTTACCTCTTCGAGCGCGGTGATGAGCGGTTTCCAGTCAAGGAAAACCCGATTCTGCCGGCTGTTCCCAAAGCCCTCGGTGGCCAGTTGGATGTAAGGGAAGTCAAGCTTTCGCGGTTCGCATCGCATCCCGATCAACGTCCTTTTGTGATCAAAGATCTTCTCAGAGCGGCGAAACAGGAAATATCCAATGCGAAGCATGAAGACGAAAAAGCTGCGGCCGAAAAGGCTTATCAAGCCCTGGATGCTGAATTAACGCTGGAAGCTCAGCTTGCCGACGGTCTCAGCCCGAATAGTGCCGAGTGGAAAACAGCAGCCAGACGGATCACCGCGCTGCAACGCGATGCGGAAAAACTTGCCGCAGATCTAACGCTGAAAGAAGCGAAGCGAAAACTGGAGAGTGCAACCGCCGAGCTTGAAAAATCAGAATCGGCCAAGAATCAGACTGCTATCGTTAAAGCAAAACGAGTGATCTCAACCGCGCAAAAAGCCGTTTCTTCAGCAACGCAACGGGTTAAGAAAGCTGACGACGCGCTGAAGTCCGAATTGACCACCAAATTCAATCCGCGGAAACAACAGACTTATCCCGACAAGAGTTCCGGCCGGCGGCTCGCCTTCGCACGGTGGTTGACCAATCGCCAAAACCCGCTGACGGCCCGCGTTGCCGTCAATCATATCTGGCTGCGTCACTTTGGCCGGGGCATCGTTCCCACAGTGAATGACTTTGGTGCTGCCGGTCGCGAGCCAACGCACCCCGCGCTGCTGGATTGGCTGGCCGCTGAATTCATGGACACCGGCTGGAGCATGAAACGCCTGCATCGATTGATCGTGATGAGTTCCACGTATCGAATGGCCTCCACTAGCCACGCGACCAATCGAGACATTGACCCAGACAACGAATACTATTGGCGAGGTCCGTTGCGGCGGATGGAGGGCGAGATTGTACGCGATAATTTGTTGCATCTTGCCGGTCGGCTCGACGCAACCATGGGTGGTCCCGATATCGATCACCAACAGGCCCAGTCCTCACGGCGACGAAGCATTTACCTTCGACACGCGCATGAAAAGCTCGTCGAGTTCGTGCAGATTTTTGACGGTCCGGCAGTAAGCGAATGTTACATGCGGGAAACCAGCATTCAGCCGCATCAAGCGCTCGCGCTGGCCAACAGCAAACTATCTGTCAATGCGGCACAGTCGGTCGTTTCCCAACTAAGTGAGTTCACCGGAACGGATGACTGCGCGTTCGTCGAGCATTTATTCTTGCAGGTACTCAGTCGCCCGCCCAGCGACGAAGAGACGAAACTTTGCCTACACTTCCTCAGTCAGAGCACGCAGCCGCGTTACAATTTGGTGCTGGTTTTATTGAACCACAATGACTTCGTCTCGATTAGATGACATGAATTTGCCGATGAATGAACCTGATGCTCGCCAGCCGCCAAGCCGCCGTCGATTTCTGAGCGATACTGGTATGGGCATGACCGGGATGGCATTAACTTCGTTGCTGTTTCAAGACGGTGAGGTCGTCGCGGCTCCGAGCGATTTGTCCCAGCACCATCCGGCTCAAGCCAAAACAGTGATCTGGATTTTTCTGATCGGTGGCATGAGTCATCTGGAGAGTTTCGATCCCAAACCGGCGCTCAATAAGTATGCCGGTAAATCGATCGAAGAAACGCCTTTTGCCGAAAGCGTTTTGAACAAGGATAGAATCAATCAGATCTTGCTCGATCCCGCCAAGCAGAAACGCGAGGTCTACAAGAAATTGCTGTCGCTGCAGATCGGTTACAAAAAATGCGGCGATAGTGCCATCGAAATCAGTGATTGGTTTCCAAACTTGCAGCAGCGTGCCGACGAAGTCTGTCTGTTGCGCGGCATGTGGACAATCGACAACAATCATGGCGCACAATTGACCTATCACACGGGCCGAAAAATCAGCGAAGGGGCCTATCCGACGGTTGGCTCCTGGGTCAGTTATGGACTTGGAACGGCTAATCGCAACTTGCCGGAGTTCGTCGTTCTCGGCAATCCAAGCGCGGATTGTTGCGGCGCCGCCTGGACTCACGGTTCCAGCTACCTGGGGCCAAAGCATGCGGGCGTAAGGCTGAAGGTTGATCCGAAGGAGCCACTCTCATTCGTGCGTTCGGCGGATAGCGAACAATCGTCAGAACAACAGCGGCGAAATTTTGGACTTGTGGGGCAACTGAATCGATTGGCGGGCATCCAATATCCTGAAGACGAACAACTACAAGCTCGCATCAAGAGTTACGAATTGGCATTCCAGATGCAGGCTTCTGTGCCACTGGTCATGGATCTGCAGCAGGAAACATCACACACTCGACAGCTTTATGGCATCGATCAATCGGCAACCCAAGCGTTTGGTGAGAAGTGTCTGGCTGCCCGGCGATTGGCCGAGAATGGCGTGCGCTTTATTCAGTTGTTTCATGGCTACACGGGAAACGCCGGCGCCTGGGATTCGCATCGGGACATCAAAAAGAACCACTCCCGTCTTTGTCAGCAGATCGATAAGCCGATCGCCGGGCTGATTGCTGATTTGAAACAGAGAGGAATGCTTGATGAAACGCTCGTCGTAGTGGGATCGGAATTTGGTCGAACACCAGGAGCCGAATTCCGGGACAACAGCAGCGTTCAAGGCTCCGGTCGCGATCACCACCCACATGGTTTCACTGTGATGCTATGCGGCGGCGGTATTCGAGCCGGACTGGTTCACGGTGCCACGGACGAATTGGGATTTCATGCCGTCGAACACCGTCATTACGTTACGGATCTACATGCCACGGTACTACATCAACTTGGCCTGGACAGCAGTCGGCTGGAGATTCCCGGCCGCAAGCGGTTGGAATCGGATATCGGTGAGGTGATATTTGACGTGCTTGCGTAACGTCACTTTCCGCGTCGTGGTGATATTAAGCTTTACTGTTTGGTTGACTTATTCTTCCGTTGACTCGGTCGTTGCGGTGACACGGCGCCGGCTGGACGTTTCATTTCGGCCGTGGGACGCTTGTTGGCCTTGATTTCGGCGACGTGGGCATCGTAGGCCGCTTGCAGACGCTGCACCACGTCGGGGTGCTTGGCGGCCACGTTAGTGGTTTCACCGATGTCGGCCACTGTGTCGTACAGTTGCACGGGATCCGTTGACGGTTTCCAGTTGGCGTTGTCGCGATTCTGTTTGCCTTTGCCCTCCGGCCAGGGATAAAACTTCCACTTGCCCGAGCGGACCGTGCCGGGACCATGCATCAGCACGTATGCCTCGTGCGGGCTCTTCGCAGCTTTTGCTCCGCTCATCAAGGGCCAGATGTTCTTGCCGTCGATTTTTCGTTCGGTCAATTCGCCGCCGCACAGCGTTGATAGCGTGGGCATGATGTCGATCGATGCGGCGACTTCGGAGCAAACAGCCCCAGCGGGAATTTTTCCGGGCCACCACATCAGGGTCGGCTCACGAATACCGCCGTCGTAGACACTGCCTTTCTTGGCACGAAGGGGTCGTGATGAACCGACTGCGGCACCATTATCGCTTGTGAATATGACCAGCGTGTCTTTGGCGATCCCCGCCGCCTTGACGGCCTTCAGGATCTCGCCCACCGACCAGTCGACTTCTTCGATGGCGTTGGTGATCAGCGACTTGTCCGGATTGTCGAATGCTTCGGAGACAGCCAGCGGCAGGTGAACCATCGTGTGAGGCAGATACAGAAAGAACGGTTGGTCGCGTTTTTCGTTAATGAATTTGATTGCCTGCTCCGTGTAACGCCGCGTGATCGTGGTCTGATCGGCCGGATATTCGATCACTTCTTCATCGCGCAGGATGGGCACCACATTCTTGGCTTTGTGACCCGCTGTTAGATCTGCCAGCGAAAGCCCCTCGCGAATGACAATGTCCTTGGCAAGGCGATTGGCGGGATCGATCCACATGTCGTTGCTGTAGGGAATACCCCAGTAAGAATCGAATCCCTGGTAGGTCGGCAAGCACGGCGGCAGGTGCCCCAGATGCCACTTGCCGACGCAGGCGGTGCGATAACCGGCATCGCCCAACATGTCGGCCAGCGTGACTTCATCGGGATGGAGACCACGATCGCTGTTGGGAAACAACACGGCGTTCATGCTGAGACGTTGGTAGTGACAACCGGTCAGCAGCGCGGTTCGTGAACCTGAGCAAACCGCACACCCGACGTAGAAGTCGGTGAACTTCATCCCTTCAGTCGCCATCTGATCAAGGTTTGGCGTCTTGGGAACGGTCGCACCGTTGAAACCGACGTCCCCGTAACCCATGTCATCAATGAAGATCACGATGACATTCGGCCTGGGCGGTTCTTGGTTGGTCTCGGCGGCAACGGCAAAGTTCGAGAAACTTGCGAGCACCAGGATCGTGAATGCGACAAGGGATTTCATTTTTAGCTGATTCGAGTTGGTTATGGATGGAGTAAGAGTAGGCCAGCACTTGGAGAGCCTCCGGCTTAGGAAGCAATTTGAGTCTGGCTTTTATCTTGAGTTACGGTAGTTGTCGGCATGAATGTTTTGATTCGTCACAACAATCCGACAACTGCGTAGCAGTGGCAGATTATAGCCTGGGGTCAGGAATGCTCGTCTCAGCGAGCATTCCGCAGCCCCAGG
>JBFJVZ010000169.1:0-14997 GCA_041623895.1 Pirellulaceae bacterium
CGAGATATTTGAAAATGCACTAGACAACGTCAATCGCTGATGCAGGTACCCATGCTTCGCGCGAATCGAACAGCTGCACGCGAATCCAGTCATCGCGATCGTCCAAGATGTACAGTTCCGAACCACTCGGTAACGGTTCGGGGAACCTGGCGGGTGCGTTGATCGAGTCGGCTGATCGAGCGACGACATCCGGTACAATCACAACCGCGAGCCGCTGAGACTGTTTGGATTGATCGATCAAGGGTTTGGCCAGAGTACCGATCCAAATGATGCCAAACACGATGGCGAGATGACGTGCGGTCGCTTTTCCTGTTCGCAGGTAAACCGCCGCCAGCAGCATCGTGATCAGAAATGCGATCGCCGCAAGACCGGACCAGTCAGCCGGTTTCAGTCCCCGCGTCCAATCAAAAAACGAACCGATCGCAATGTTCTCTTCGGGAGTCGGCACCCAATCCGGAAGCAGTCCCCGAGCGTGTTGCAGGTTCTGTCTTGCGCGTCGATGCTTGGGGTCGGCTAGCAACGCCCGCCGATAAGCCAGAATCGCCGGGCCAAGATGTTCCGCACCGAGTGCTGCATTGCCCAGATTTACATATAAGTCTGCACTTGTCCGGTGACTTGGGTCCTCGGTCCATTGCTGCTGGATCGCCGACGCAAACAATGATTCGGCACGGCTAAATGACTGCACTCGCTGACCGCGATCGCTTGTATCAAGTGCGGATTGATACGTCTCGATCGCCTGCTGAAGTAGATCGCGAGAATCAGCAGCAACGACCGTGTCGGATATCTGTGTCGCCAAAACGACAAGCAGTGCCAGGTAAAGCATCACGTCGACTCAGGTTGGGCTTTTAGTTCAACAATCGCGGCCAGTGCCCTTTCGATCAAGTCTTGTTCTATTCTCGTTTGTTCGTTGTCGGACGGTTTGTAAGCGATCGATTCACACTCTGACATCAACGCGTGTATCGTCGATCGGTCCGCTTCGGGAAACTCTGCGGCAGCGGCTTGCAAGGCATCGGCGATCTGCTTGGCGGCTTCTTTGACGGGCAGCTGCGCGGCTGCGGAGATTCGACTTCGCTGGGCCCGAATGGCTGCCGCAGCTTTGCGGACCGCAGGATCAACCTGGCGGCGGCGGCGATCAACAAATGCGATCAATAAGCACAACGATCCCAACGTATACCCGGCAAGCTGAAACGATTTGTTGGCCAGTAAACTGGTAGAACCAACGATCAGGCGGCCCGGGTCTCTTTCAATGGCTAAGTCGGCACCGCTCAACGAGAAAGTTCTGGCTGTTCTTTGCGTTGGCGTTTCCGTATCGGCGTTGCTCGCTTGCTCGCCGCCCGGCGATTTGCCCCGCTGATTGGTCACCACGGATTCGGCGCCGACGACTTGCGCCGGCATGACCCGCAAGGCAATCGGCTTTGATCGCGTTGTTTGGTAAGCTTCCTTATCGACATCAAACCATGAATAGGCGATGGCTGGAATCTCGCTGATCGATTCATCAAGCACGCGCACCGAAACGGTAAACTGCTTCGAGTGCTGCTTGTCATCAAAAGCCCCCGCGACGTCACCTTCGGGAAGCCGGAATCTTTCGGGGTCCAATCCGCCATCAGCTGACAGCGAAGGCAAGGCCGCGCCTTCGATATTGCCGTCACCCCGCAGTTTCAGGGTCAGCCGAATCGGGTCTCCCACTCGCACCACGGTTCGGTCGGCGGCTACCTCCAGCGAAAATCCTTTACCGACGGCGCCGGAAAAACTCTGCGGTCGATTCTCACTGGGAAAAGGCTTGACCTGAAACGAAAACGGCTCATCTTCGGCGCGAAACAATTCGACCTTAGCTGCACGCCGACCGCTGCCGAAAGCCTCATCAAACAGGGAACTTCCAAACCCGAAATCATCGAACGCGGATCGTCGCCGCCGTTCCCATTCGGTAACCAATTCAATCGTGGCCGTGATCGGCGCGATCTCAAATTCACCGGGACGGTTCGGAATCAACGTCCGTTCCCCCGTAACCACGGTGAATTGCTTGCCATTGCTCAGTTCCACTCTCGCCGTCGCGGGCAACGAGATCATTCCTTGACTGGTCTGGATCGGTATTCTCGATTTGCCTCGCGGGGCGGGAGGATCGGGTGCGAACCGGAAGTCATCAAACAGTGGCGACTCAATATTCAAGTCATTGATATTTTCCGTGTCGCCAGCAAACCACCACTCGATCTTGACCGGTACTCGTTGATCGGGATACGCGGTTTCGGGCATGATCAGCTTGATCCGCATGTCGTCGGTTGTGGGAACTTCCTGAAACGACATCTTGATTGGCTCGACTCGTTTCTCCGTGCCGTTTTGAGAAATCAGGAAAGGACCGATTTCGTATTCACCCGGTTTGCTTGCCGTCACCCGGAATTGAATTGTGTGGGTGACGCGTTGAATGCGACGAATCTGATTGCCGGATTGGAACATCTGTTGCATGATCCGCGGGCTGATACCGGACAACCGTGCGCGAATCTCCTTGGCACTGGCTTCGATCGTGCATTTTGGCTCCGGCTCAGCCTCCAATCCTTCGACTGTCAACTGCACGATGGCTCCGACGCCGACGTAATGTGGCGGCTCTTCGGTGGCAATCTGCACTTGAATATCTTGCGCCTCCGCGGCAACGCAAGCGATAGCTACCAAGACTGCGATCAGTTGCGTCTTCATCACCAATCCTTTTCCACCGGAACCTGGCCAATTGATTGCCGCCGATCGCGATCTCGCCGCCGTTGTGCCTCACGATCGCGGACCGCTTGCAGCAACCGTGATGGATCGATTTGGGCTTGCTGTTGCGATTCTTGTTCCTGCTGTTGATTTTCGCCCGCTTGTTGCTGCTGCTGGTCTTGCTGCTGATTGTCTTGCTGCTGTTGCTGCTGGTCTTGGTTTGGTTGTGGCGGCTGCAGCTGCGCCAGCGCTTCGATCAATTTCTCCAGCGCAGCGTCCTGCGGTGGGCGTGCGTCGGATAGCTTGGGATCTTTTGCTGCCAGCTGCTCATGTGCCGCTGTCATCTGTTGCTCTGCCTCGGAGACCAATTCAGCAGCCTGTTTTGCTTTTTGCGCGTTTTGCTCGATCATGTTTTGTTGTTCGGGATTATCAGGGGCTTGCTGCTCCGCTGCCGTGGTTGGCTGATTTGCCTGTTGCTGGAGCGCGGTGGCGATTTGTGCGGCGATTTTGGCGAGTTCATCCTGCCGCGAGGCGAGCTGTGCCGCTGACTCGTGTTTTGCTTCGTCGTCGGTTTCCGATTCGTTCTGCAGGCCGGCCAATTGCTCGGTTTCGTCGTTCAATTGCGCTTGTCGCTGGGCAGTTTCCTGCAGGTGTTCGACGACTGAAAAGAACAAGCGACGCAATTCAGTCAAGGTTTCGGCGGCGGCGATAGCGTCCGGATAGGGGCCGGACTTTGCGATGTCGGAGGATTCAGATGCCCCTTGCAGGCTGTCGGCAGCGCGTTCCATTTGCTCGATCGCACGATCGACCAACTTCGCTGCCAGATCCAAGCGTTGGACTTCTGCTGGAACGGTCCCAGCCGAATTTGGATCCTGATGTTCTTGACCTGAATCAACCTGCGCACGTTCCTTTGCTATTTCTTTTTTCAACCGATCCATCCGCAGTCTATTCTTTGCTTGCCCCGTTTTCGCAAAACCAACGATAGGGTCGTCCCAGAATCCATCTTCACTGGCTATTTCCATCCAGGCTTCGACGTCCGCTGGATCTTGCGAACCCAAAAGCTGATTCAGTGCGTCAATGATCTTCGTTTGCGTCGCATAGGCCAGTTCGATCAATCCGCGCAGATCGGCAAATTGTTCACGAGCCTCTTGCAAGGCCTTGATCGCTTTGACTTGTTGTTCGCTGGCCGCGGAGTATTCAGGAAGACTCATTTTTTCGCCGGCAAGCTTCATTGCCTCGGTCGCCTCCAGCAAATGCGGCATCGCCGCTTGCAGTTTGGCAAGGAAATCTTGCTGCTCCGCCGTGATGGCAGCTTGCTGCGAGTCGTCGGCATCGTTTTTTTGTGACTGCTGCCATGAAGCGTTCTCCAGACCCGCGGCCAGTCGGGTGGTCAATTCTTCGCTACGCTGGGTCAGGTCGGCTTGGCTATCGACCAGGTAATCTTGATCGATCCAACTGGGTACGTTCAGAGAACCTTGGTCAGCGGCGACGATCTGGTTGTCGAGTGATTTCAGTGCCGTTTGTTGGGCCGTTGCCCGTGCATCGGCGAGCATGCCGTCCAGAATTTCCAAGGGTCCGCGGAGCTGATCGCGTGCCCGTTTCAACTGGTTCAATCCCGCTGCGGCACGGCGAAAACCGCGTGCCGCCTGCCGGCGGCGAAGCTGGCTGCGTGATTGTCCAAGCCGTTGGTTGCCTTGGTTGAGGTAACCGAGCAGACCGGCAAGTTGAGCCATGCGTATGTTTTCTTCCGCCGAGCGTTCGGACTCTGGTTTATTTTCCAGGGTCTCCAATTCGCCCGCAGCTTTTTCAACCACATCTTGCAGGTCCGACAAGGCGACGCGTTGGTCGACCGCAAGCCGTTGAAACTGCGAGCGGAATTTATCGGCGATGTTGGGATCATCGCTTGCTGCGATCTGCTCCACGAGCGAGCGAAGATTGGAAATCGTCTGTCGTTGATTCGTGATCAGGGCATCCAGCTGTGCCGCCAAGTCTTTGTCGTCTTGCTTGAAAAGCTGATCACGAAGCTGCAAAACCCGCAGCAAGACGACTTCCAGGTTATGACGAGCATCGGGAGCATCTTTACGCAATCTGACAGCCTCGCGGAACCATCCAGCCGCGCGTTGCAGATGCTCCAGCGATTTTTCCGGTTGCTTGTCGATCAGCTCGTCCGCGCGATTCACTTCGACCCAACCCATGTTGAACGTCGCCCGAAATCGAACTTCACCGTCACTGGCCGCTTCACGCCTGGCTTTAGAAAGCAAGCTTTCCGCTTGACCCAAATCGCTCTGCAATTGCTGCAGTCCCTGGTTGTAAATTTGCCGGGGATTCAGTTGCTGATCCGGATCGGTTTGACTGACGGTGTTGTTTGCGATCGAGTCTCGTTGGTCGGCCAAGGCAAGGGGCTGATGCCCGGGGAACAGCATCGCCAGCAACACTGCGGCTCGCGCAATGCCGCTGGAAACAGGCAACGCTTGGTCAGACGATTCCGTTGCGCGACCACTGCCCAGGACTACACTTGCCATCAGCGCGATGAGCCCGGCAAGGATCGCCCACTGAAAAGCGTCCTGCCGAATCGCGCGCCCTTTCGATTGCATTTCGGCGCGCACCAGGGGCTTGATGTGTGCATCATAAATCGACTTCAGATCCAGGCTTCCTGTGCCCCCGGGAATGTAGACGCCTTCGGTAGCCAGTGCCAATTCCCGTAACGTCTCTCCATCCAGTCGAGTGATCACGGGGTTCCCGTCGGCGTCAAGTACTTGGGATTGAACACCGGTCCGCGAATCGGTGATGCGGATTTCACTTCCCGCTTCGTCTCCCAGCCCAACGGCTACGACCTTGATGCCACGTTCGACTGCTTCCTGGGCTGCATCCAGCGGATGGGAATCGTGGTCTTCGCCATCGGTGATCAAAAAGATGATGCGCGAGACATCGCTTTCGGTGCGGAAACCATTCAGGGCTTTGCGGATCGGTTCTTCCAGACGTGTGCCGCCGCGTCCAACGCTGGTCGGATTCGCGTTGTCCAGAATCAATTTAAAGAACCCGTAGTCCGGCGTCAGCGGGCACAACACACTCGCCCGGCCGGCGAACCCGATCAAGCCAACCTGGTCGCCATCAAGAAACGTTAGTAGATCAGAAATATCGGCTTTTGCTCGTTCCAGGCGATTGGGTGCGACGTCTTCGGCCAGCATCGATTTGCTGACGTCAAGACAAAACATGATCTGCGCGCCAATGCGCGGCGATTTGACGTAAGTCAGTCCAAACTGCGGCCGCATCAAAGCCAAGATGAAACACGTTGCCGCCATTGCCAGCAACAGAATCACCAGGCTGCGGCGGATTGCTGACGAACGCGCAACGAGCCGTGACTGCATGATCGGTGACATGAATCGAGAAAGCGCATCACCGCGTCGCCGCTCAAGCCAAAACAGCAACACAACGATCACCAACACCACCCACAGGGCGGCGGACCATTCCGGCGTCGCGAATCGAAAATCCGACATTTAAGGTAGCGTCCTAAACAAACTGGCTTGGGAGGTCGCAGCAATTCCGATCAGCAATAGCCCGGCCAGCAGAAACGATCGGTAATGCTCGTGGTACTGTAGATAACGAAATTCCGTGACCTTGGTTCGTTCTAAATCATCAATCTCCGCATACACCCGCGCCAGTGCTTCACGGTCGGTGGCGCGGAAGTAGCGGCCGCTGGTCGTCTCAGCAATCATTTTCAAGGTCTCTTCGTCCAGTTCAACATCAACCAGCCGAAGTTCCGTGCGTCCGGAAAATGGGTTGACCGTGGGAAAGGGCGCGCTGCCTTGTGTTCCGGCGCCGATGCAATAGACCTTGACGCCACTAGCCGCTGCGACCTCAGCAGCCTGTTCAGGATCGATCACTCCCGCGTTATTTACACCGTCGGTCAGCAAGATCGCGACCTTCGACTTTGCTTTGCTTTGACGCAGCCGTTCCACCGCCAGGGCGAGGCCGTCCCCGATGGCGGTTCCGTCTTCTTCGCGCGTGGAGACTATTTCCAAATCCTCCGCCATCGTGGTCAAATTGCCATGATCCAACGTCAACGGACAAAGGCTGTCGGCATAACCGGCGAATGCGATCAGGCCGATGGTGTCATCCGGACGCCCATCGCCTGCCTGCTGCCCATCGCCCAGAACGAATTGACGGAAGACGTCTTTGACAACAGTCAAACGATCGATGCTGTAGTCATCTTTGACCAAGTCGCGGGCCTGCATCGAACCGGAGTGATCGACGACCATCATGATTGCGATTCCCTGACGACTCACTTTTGTCTCTGCATCCGGTGTTCGTGGGCCGGCGATCGCAACGGAAAACAATAGCACGGCCAAAGCCATCAGGACTGCCGGCAATCGGGTAAGCCTGACACGCAATGATCGCGGTGCGGCGTCGGGAATGCTGAGCGAGGAATAGCGAATCAGCGCCGGAGTTCGGCTCGCCAGCCAATAGGCAAACGGTGCCAGCAGGCCCAACAACAGAAACGCGGGATCACGAAACTCGATGTCACCCATCAGCGGCCTCCTGCAGTTGGGTCGGGGGCGAATCATCCGAAGATACTTCTTCCTCAGCATCCGCCCCCACCAGCGGTGCGTTCTCGCGCGTCTCCTCCAGGAACTGCTGAGCTTTTTCGATCGCCCGTTCGGTTTCGTCACTGGATGGTTCGGCGCGCGCGAACTTCACCAGATCCGCTTGCTTTAGGAACTCACGCAGCAGGCCTTGGTGCTCGGCCGAAAAGTCGGGCGACTGCCCAATCGACGAAAGAAACTCCTCCGTCGTCAACTCCGGAGCCCGCATTTCGAAGCGATCCTCAATGTACTGGCGGATGATGTACGACAATCCAACGTAGAACCGATCGATTTCTTGGCCGCTTCGCCGCGGCGCGCGCAGCAGCTTTCGCAGTCGTGACGTGGCGACTTCGTAGGCGGATCGACGACGACGACGGCGGCGTGCCGCGGCAATCGCCCGCGCGATAAACGGTAGGGCAACCAACGCCACTAAGCCCAGGGCAACGAACCATGGCCAGCGAGAAGTCGTCGGTGCTTGTATCAAATCGAGCTTTCCCAGTGGCGGTTTCAAGTCAGCAGTCGCGTCTTCCGGCAACACCGAAGCAACCTGGAACGGGATTCGATCGGTTAACACTTCATAGGCATCAAGCCCCGCGGGTGCCGGTCGACTGCCTGCGCGGCGATCCACGTACTCGATCAGAATTGGTGGAATCACGTGCCGACCCGAAGAAGGAGGATCGAGGCGATACGTTTGCGTGGCCAACGTGCGGCCTTGGTCGTCGACCGTCTGCCGCGGGGCGAAATCGACAATCGAAAAACGATCCAGCGCCGAACCAAAGTCCGGCATCAATACTTCCACGCCTGGCTCCGCAATCACTTCGATCGACAGCGTCAGCGTATCGCCAATCACGGGAGACTCCGGATCAAGTGACAGCACGATCGAGACTGGGCCCGAAGTCTTTTCTTGTCGGATTGATTCAGCGTTGGCGGGGGTAAGGGCGAAGATGATAATCGCGATAATCATTCGCGCCGCAAAGCAAACTGTACCTCCGGGATGCTGTGCGGAGCATGCCAACGGGGATGAGCATTGTCCACTCATCGTCTCATCCTCCGCTCTCTCATGCGAAAGAATTTTACCAGCGGATCGACCACGTCAGCTTGAGAATCGATATGAATGAAATCGATACCTGAACTGCCGAACATCCGCCGCAGGCTATCGACCCGACTGGCCGCAGTCGCCTTCACGCGGTCGCGAAAAACCGCGGAACTCGTGTCATATTGTTTCACGCGGCCGCTCTCGGGATCTGCCAGATTCACCAGACCAACTTTTGGGAATTCCAATTCCTTGGGATCGGTGACCAGCACAGCAATCACATCGTGTTTTCGATTTGCACTGCGCATGGCTTCGATGAAACCATCGCCAAGGAAATCGCTGATCACAAAACAAATTGTTTTCCGGGATGTGACCGACATCAAGAATTCCATCGCACCGGCGATGTTGGTGGCTTGCCGCCCCGTTCGCCACCAGCTTCTGCGGCGTCCAAACGGTAGCCAGCGGCGAGACTTTCGGGTTTCCTGGGTCTGCACATTTCCATGTGCCAGTACTTCCCGGATTACGCGGAGCGAATGTTTCTGCCCTTTTCTAGCGGGAATGTATTGCTCGATCCCGCCGTGGAAGAGCGCCAAACCGATCTTGTCATCGTTAAGCGTTGCGGAGAAAGCTAGCAAAGCACTTAGCTCTGCGGTCGCATCGCGCTTGCTCCGCTGGCCGGAGCCGAAATCCTGAGACGCAGAGACATCCGCCATCACCATCAAAGTCAGTTGTCGATCCTCGACGTACCGTTTCACAAACGGTTCACCAATCCGCGCGGTGACGTTCCAGTCGATGGTGCGAATGTCGTCACCGGGGATATACGGTCGAACTTCATCAAACTCGATTCCGCGGCCTTTGAATACCGAGACATATTGCCCCGCCAGAACGTCGGCCACTTGGCGACCCGTTCTGACTTGGATTTCACGGACTCGTCGAATGACTTCGCGGGGCAACATGGGAGTTGTTGAATGCTAATGAGTTAAGCACTTCCAAATCACTTGATCCTATTCCAACTCGGGAGCGCGAGGTTCGGCAGGGCGAGGTTCGGCAGGGCGAGGTTTGGGGAGGGCGAGGCTCCTGCCGAGCCGTCTTAAGCCGTTGCGGCTCAGCAGGAGCTTCGCCCTCCCTGAACAACCGCTCTCCCGAAAACAACCGCTCGCTACGGAACGGGGACGTTATCAAGAATCTGTCGAATGATATCGTCCACCGATTTGCCTTCCGCTTCCGCTTCGTAGGTTAGCACTACGCGGTGACGCAGCACGTCGGGAGCAAGGGATTTGATGTCGTGCGGTGTGACGTAGTTGCGTCCATCCAGGAACGCATGTGCTTTGCCCGCTTTGAGCAGAAAGATGGAGGCCCGCGGACTGGCACCCATTTCAACCATGTTTTCCAGCGCAGCAATCCCGAATTCGCCAGCCTGACGCGTCGCTCGAACCACGTCGACGGCGTAATCGCGGACCTTTTCATCACACCAGATTTTTTCAACAACACCGCGCGCCGCCAGGATATCCTGGGGTGAAGCGACCGCGGAAATCTCCGGGATCGGTTTCCCGCCCGCCATCCGGTCGACAATCTTTCGTTCATCGTCGCGAGTTGGGTAGCCGATAGTGGCTTTCATCATGAACCGGTCAACTTGCGCTTCTGGCAATGGGTAAGTGCCCTCCTGCTCGATCGGGTTCTGCGTCGCCATCACCAAGAACGGCTCACTGAACTTGAATGTCTCGGTACCGATCGTCACTTGCCGCTCCTGCATCGCTTCCAGCAAGGCAGCTTGTACCTTAGCCGGTGCACGGTTGATCTCGTCGGCAAGAATCAAATTCGAGAAAACGGGTCCTTTCTTGACGCTGTACGTTGCTTCTTTGGGATTGAAAACTTCGGTGCCAATCACGTCCGCCGGCAGCATATCGGGCGTGAACTGGATTCGCGAAAACCCTGTCTGGATAGCGCTGGCAAGACTGCTGACGGTGAGCGTTTTGGCTAAGCCCGGAACGCCTTCCAGCAGGATGTGGCCTCCCGTCAGCAAGCCGATCAGAAGGCGAGACACCATCGCCTCCTGGCCGACCAGCAGCCGGCCGACTTCATCGGTCAGCCGGTTGCAAGTTTGCGAGTACTTGGCGATTTGATCGTCGATTTGCGGTGCGTTCATGTTCCCCAATCATCAAGAGTCAGACGCGGAAGGCTGGATTACATACAAGTTTGCCAATGATTGCAATGTCGCATGCTTCCATCACAAAAGCATTGCCAACGGAACCTCAGCCGCAACACCCAGGCCAAGAGCGATCATTCACGGCCATGCGAGCTGCGAAGCAGATGTTGCCCCGCAGCTCTACAATGGAACAGATTTGCCTTAGGCGGACTTGACTTCAATCCGCTTGCTTTGAGCGCCTGCCTGTTTTGGCAGATGAAGCTCAAGTACGCCGCTGTGATAGCTTGCATCGATCTTGTCCTGATCGGCGCCGTGCGGCAATGCGAAGATGCGTGTGAACGACCCGTACCGGTAACTGTTGCCATTCTTTCCGTGCTCGGTCGTTTCCCTGTGTTCAGCACGCACCGTCAACACGTTGCCACTGATTTTGACATCAAAGTCACCGGGCTCGAAGCCGGGCAATTCGGCGTGGAAAACATATTTGTCTCCCTTGTCTTCCCAACCCAAATCCCAATTCCAATCGAAATCAGAATCCTTCCACAGACTTGGCAGCTGATTGAAACTTCGGCTTCCAAACCATGTATCGTCCATGAATCGATTCAGCAGCGAATCAAATTCTTGCCGGATCCTGGACAACGGATGGTCCTCTACGATGCTTTGACGCGTCGGTTCATCACGACGGACAGCAAGCTTGTCGTGACGCTTTTTAAAAGGAATTAAGTTCTTAAACATTTCCTCATCTCCCGAGACTACCGCAGCGATTGCTCCCGTACGATCCGAAAGTCGCCTTGGAGGAGTGTCGCTTCGGCTTTGTCCAAATCACTTTGCCTTGACTTCAATGCGGCGTGGCTTGACGGCTTCGGTCTTGGGCAGGTGCAGCGTTAACACGCCGTTGTGCATTGCTGCCGAGATCTTTTCCACGTCGATCGTTTCACCGATCGTAAAGGTGCGGTAGAAGTCGCCAATGCCATATTCGCCATACAAAAACTGAATATCGCTGTGACGTGATCCGACTTTGCCATGAATGGTCAGCACATCGTTCTCGAACTGAATGTCGAGAGTTTCGGGGCAGACTCCAGGCAGGTCGCCGTACAGGATCAATTCGTTGTCGGTTTCCCAAATGTCGAACCGGGGGCTGTAAGTTTGGCCGCTGCGAGTACGCTCGACCGTGGAAACTTCAGCCGGCTGTTCTTCTTTCTTGACCATTGTATCTGACATGGATTGGTTCTCCTTTCTGTGTGTTTCACTCAAAGTCTTTGATTCCCTTGAGCAACAGTTGAGTCCCGGATGGCAGCCGGGACTCAAAATGCTGCGATCCGCTACGGTCCGATCGGGCTAGTACGGTCGGACCGCGGGGCATCAAGCCGATTTAACCTCGATCCGACGAGGCTTTGCTTCTTCCCGCTTGGGAAGCCTGATCGTCAGCACGCCGTTGGTGAATTCTGCTGACACTTTTTCAGCGTCGACCGGTTCCGGCAATTCGATCATGCGGCTGAAAGCTCCGAAGCCTCGTTCTTGCCGGTGCCACGTTCCGCCTTCGTGCGCCGGCGGCTTACGTTCACCTTTGATCGAAAGCTGGTTGTCGCCGCTGACATAGATTTCCAAATCAGCCAACTCAAAGCCGGGTAGTTCCGCTTCGACAAACAGGTCGTCGTCATTTCCCCAAACGTTCAGCGGCGGGTACACCGATTCGCTGACTTGACGAAGTCCATTTCCTCCAAACACTCGGTCCATTTCGTCCCGCAGTCGATTCAATTCGGACCACATCCCGCGGGGCTGCCATCGCGTGGTTAACATGGTGGTGACCTCCCAATGGAAAGTGAAAAACTAGTGGTTTGCTGTGTCACATCGCGGACGCGTCGCCAAGTTGGCAGCGTCACGACATCGCCCTTAAAACAATGCAACAGGTGTGCCAATCGATGCTTGGCTGTCGCGCAAGCAGAATGGTTTGGCGTGAAGACGAAGGGCACAGCGGAGGTGTCAACTTGTCGCCTGTGCGAGGCACCTTGTCCGGTTGTTCGGGTCGCAAGTATCGTGCGAATTATTGCGTCTTACAGCCGACGGATGCTTCCCGTCAGGGAACAATTTGGCACGGAGTTTGCCTTCAAATCCTTGCCGCTGGAGTCCGAGATCGGGCAATAGTTGTGACGCCTGATCACTTTCCTGCAGGTACGTAGCGGGCCAAGACTCCTCCTTCTGCGGATCGTGATACGCCCCTGTTGGTAGGCCACGGCGATACGCGTACGTCCGATTTAATTGACTGAGTTTCTCGAGCAAATGATAATGAATTAGAGAGCACGGCCATCTTATCGATGAAAGGCCAAAGGATTCCTTTTCTTTCGGAGGTTAGTGTGCAGATTCTTGTCGGTCGATCCGTATCGCCCGGTTACGCGCGAGGCAGTGCGGTCCTGTTTGATCGGGCGGCTGAAGTCGAGATCCCGCGATACAACATCGATGATTCTCAGGTCAGCCAGGAACTATCGCGGTTTCATGAGGCCTTGGAGCGATCATGTCGTGACCTGAGGCAACTGGAGAATCGCGTCCTGGCTGAATTGGGCGACGTGCAATCGTCGATCTTTTCGGCTCATCTGGGCTTGTTGCAAGACAAGGAATTTGTCGAGCGGATTCAACAGCGGATCCGCACACGCCAGATCAATGTTGAACAGGCGCTCGATGTCGAAGTCGTCGAACTGGCACGTTTATTGGGCACACTGGAAAGTGAATACTTGCGCGAGCGGGCTCAGGATATTCGCGATATCGGTGCGCGGCTGATGCGTCAATTAGCTCGCGGAGACGTAGACGCGCCGGCCGAATTGCCGCCGAATTCGGTGATTGTGGCCCGCGAGTTGTTTCCGTCAGAGACGATCGACTTGGATCGCAAGCAGGTGGCCGCGATCATCACCGAGGAAGGCGGTGAAAACAGCCATGCCGCGATCTTGGCTCGCGCTCTTGGAATCCCCGCAGTGACGGCCATCGAAGGGGCAATGGATCGCATCCCTCCTGGTTGTCGACTTCTGGTCGATGGTCAAGCCGGCCAAGTGACGCTCTCGCCAAACCAGGCGGCCTCGGATGCTTTCGCGGTCTCGCGAATTCGTTATGAGGACGACAGCGTCCAAGCAGCTCAAACGGAGAGCCTGCCTTGTGTCACGCTGGACGGGAAACAAATCACGTTATTGGCGAATCTGAATCGGCCCTGCGAAGTCGATTTGGTTCATCGTCACCACCTTCGCGGCGTCGGCCTTTTCCGCACTGAGTTTCTGTTCATCGACTGCTGGGAACCGCCAAGCTACGAGCGTCAACTGCAAACGTATCGCCAGCTGATTGAAGATTTGGGCGATTTCCCGCTTACCGTTCGTACGCTTGATCTGGGAGGAGACAAGCTTCCGTTGTTTCTGGAAGCCCAAAAAGAAACGAATCCGTATCTCGGTCTTCGCGGTCTGCGTTTCTCCCTGGCTCATCGCGATTTGTTCGAGCCCCAACTTCGCGCTTTGCTGACAGCACTCGGTGACCACGATTTGCGTTTACTGTTTCCCATGGTTTTGGGGGAGAGTGATCTTCGCGAAGGGATCATGATGGTGGAATCGATCGCCAGTGAACTGGGCCTTGGCTGGCTGCCAAAAATCGGCGCGATGATCGAAACTCCGTCATCACTATTCGCGCTGGATGAAATACTGAAGCTGGTCGATTTTGTCAGCATCGGCAGCAACGATCTGACTCAATTCATGCTTGCAGCAGACCGAAATGCGGCTGATCTTGCCGACGAATACTCAGTCTTGCACCCCTCGGTCTTGCGGGCCATCGCCGCGGTGGCGGATGCGGGGCTCAAGGCCAATCGCGAAGTTTGTGTGTGTGGCGAGGCAGCAGGTGATCCCGCGACCGCGGGTATCTTCATCGGGCTCGGAATCACCAATTTGAGTATGAGTCCGGTGCGAGCGGCAAGAGTCGGAATGCAACTGCGGAACCAGTCGTATGATCGTTTGGTGGAGCTGGCAAGACAGGCGCTTCAATCAGCCAGTATTGGAGAAACCAAACAACTGCTGATGCAGTTTGGTGGCTCACTGTGCGACAGCCGTTGAATCGAGAGCGGTGAATCAACCGGAAGCGTGCGCAAAACAGCACGACTTTCCTGGGGCGAGGCTGGGATGGTTAACACATCGTCGTCTGGGGTTCTTATGGCCAATAGCGAGCATCCGTTTGTTACGTCCAAGACAACATGACTTTCCTGGGGCGAGGCTCCTGCTGAGCCGTGACGTGGGAAAACGCTTGGCGGCTCCGCGGGAGCGTCGCCCTCCCGGAGGTTGGGAAACTTGTCGTTCACGAGTAACAGAAAAACGTAGATACCCGTCTCCTTTCACCACCCCAGCCTCGCTGAAAACATCCGTTTGTTGCGTCCAAGACAACATGACTTTCCTGGGAGGGCGAAGCTCCTGCTGAGCCGTGACGTGGGAAAACGCTTGGCGGCTCCGCGGGAGCGTCGCCCTCCCGGAGGTTGGGAAACTTGTCTTTCACGAGTAACAGAAAAACGTAGATACCCGTCTCCTTTCACCACC
>JBFJVZ010000170.1:0-14936 GCA_041623895.1 Pirellulaceae bacterium
CCGGATAAGTCACCCGAAAACGGTTTTGACTGTCCCCAATCGGGGTCGCATCCAGCCTCATCTTGTTCAGCGATGTTTGCAGTTCGGCGGAATCCAGCGGAATCCCCAGCCAGTTCTTGGCCGACTCGAGTTCGACTTCCAGATCCCGGGGAGTCAAATCAGGAGAGCGGATGGTCGCTTCCGGGCGAACAATTTCGACCTGTTCGACACTGCCGCCAAGTTCAACAAGCGAGCAGACCAAGGTGTCAAGCGATCGTACGACAGCAGCCTCGCTGGGGCCTGTCACGTCGATAAACATCCTGCTACAGCCAAGTTCGACCCGTGTTTCGTTGCTGTTGATGACCGGAGGCATCGAAAGCACCTGTTGGGCGCTGTCGATAAGCAGCGGATAGCGTTCTGAATTCTCCAGCAGCTTCGCGTAAGCTTTTCCCTTGGGATGTTCCTGCAGGATCTGCCGACCTGACATCGGCTGTCCCGGCATCCCCAACGGCACAAACGGTTCGTCATCGGGATCCATCGTGCGATAGAAAATGTCACCTTTGACCGTATCCAGGTTGTAGACGCCAATGGAGGCCAGCTTGCGATCTCGCCCGACACCCCAGTGCAGCGCTTCTTGCAAATTCATCAAGGCGATCAGCGAAGCGTCGTTCAGCGGCGGCATGGTGACAATCGCACAGCGAATATGCGGACGATAGCTTTTCGGGTCCGCCACGCTGGGATCGACGATCACTTTTTGGCGGGCCTCGCCGGTGGTGTAGTGCGGCAGCCCCAATTCTTGGCCGAGGACTCCTTTTAAAGCCCGCGAGATGCCGCCAACATCGAACAAGTCAGGGCGAGCGGCCAGCAAATCCAGGCGAATTGCCGTCATCGTACCGACGTTCTCGAAGCTTTCTTCCCCTTCATGTCCACAAGTCGGACAAACGCGAGTGAGTTCCGCACCGAGCGAAGCCTCACTGAGCACATTGCACACCGGACACCGATAGCGATCCATCTGCATGACGTCTTCGACATCGCATCCCATCTGCTCCAACGCATCCACTAACACGTCCGTTGGATACTCCTTGCCAAGTAGCGTGTTCAGCCACTCGGCTTCGATTGAGATTATTGGCATAGCGGGACTCCCTGCATGTCATCAATGTCTGCGTGATAAAGATCGCGGATGTCGGAAATCCCGTATCGAATCATCGCTAACCGCTCCATTCCCAAACCCCAGGCCGCCACTGGATGCCGGCAACCGAGCGGCTCGGTGACCTCCGGCCGAAACAATCCTGATCCGCCCATTTCGATCCACTTTCCCCGGCCTTCGTGATAAACGACGACATCAACACTCGGTTCCGTGTACGGATAGAAGGCGGGTTTAAACTTTACTTTTTGAAAGCCCATCTTCCGGTAAAAGGTTTCCAGTGTGCCCAGCAGTGAAGCCAAGTTGGCATTTTCATCAAGAATGATTCCATCAACCTGGTGGAATACCGGCAGATGCTTGAAGCTGATCGTTTCGTTGCGGAATACCCAGCCAACACAAAACACTTTGCTGGGAGGTTCCGAGTGCGCCGCCAGTGCGCGAATGGTGGCGGCCGTGGTGTGCGTGCGCAGAACTGGAAGCATTGCTCGTTCAATCTGCCAGTCGTATCCCCAACCGACCGAACCGGTATCGCCGCCGTTCTCATGAACTTGCTTAACCCGCTCGATCAGTTCGGTGTCTGCGGGCATGGTCGTCTTTCCCGGTGTCTGCATATAGAACGTGTCCTGCATTTCCCGCGCCGGATGATCTTGCGGCTGGAATAGCGCATCGAAATTCCAGAACGACGATTCGACCATCGGGGAAGCCGTTTCGGTGAAACCCATTTCCAGAAACGTGCGTCGCGTTTGCTCCATGATCTTTCGCAGCGGGTGAACTTTGGCGGGCCGCACTTGTTGCGACTCCAATGTCACGTCATAGGGCCGAAGGGTGACATTGCGCCACTGGCCGGTTCGCAGATGATCGTGCGTCAGGGCGTTGCAGGCCGTGCGGACGGTTAACTCCGAGTTCAGGAAATCACGGCCGGCGTCGGTGACGGAAACGGTACGTTGCGTCCGCTTGCGGAACTTGGCCAGCTCCGGGCGGTTTTTCAACAGCATCTGGATCCGCTTCGCATCGTCAAGATCATCCAGGAAAGTGCGTTCGCCGGTGTGGGACACAACCAGCTGCTCGTCGACGTCCAGGGTGTCACTCTGGGCCGCTTGCACACCGCTTTCGGTTAGCTGTACGCCGGCCTTGTCGCGCAGCAGCCAGCCGCGAGTCTTTCCCCAGCGGATGACTTCGTTGATCGCCAGCGAACCGCCGTTCATCCGTTGCACAAACTCTTGCATGGGAATCGGGGCTGTGCTGGGTTCCATCAACTTCAGAGCTTGTCGCTCGGGAAGTCCTTCACGTATAACCTGTGCCGCATCGGGATCGGGAACAATCTCCTGCCGATCTTGGGCGTCGATTTGAATCAGTCCTTGAGTTTCCGCCTCGGTGGCGATCGCCGTCACCTTGGAGTCGTGAAGCCCCGTCGATTCGCACAGCAACTCAAAGCTGGCTGAGGGAGTTTCTCGTAGACAGTTCCAGAACGCGAATTCATCGGCATCTACAAAGCGTTCCTGTTTTGAAACCATTGAACCTGGAGTCCTCGTCGACTGGGTTTTTCGTCCAAGACACTGCACCGCGAGGCCGGAAATCGAAGAGATCACAACCAATCTTGGGGCAGCACTGGGGCAGCACTGGGGCTGACGTTTAAGCTGGTAACATAGCTGAGCCGAACGTCGATTGAACAGGTGAGGTAAGCAAGGCCTCTGGTGATCTTAGAGCATTTTCAACAATGATGTGTCCATCGAAAAAGGGGTCAGGTACCAACAGTGCAAAGCACGCAAAGGGCCGCTGGCGGCTATTGGTACCGGATCCCTTTGTCGGACGGCCTGCCGAACGATGACTGGAACATTAGTTCGGCAAATTCGATAACGTCAACGGCGCAACTCGGATGTGATCGTCGTTGATCAGCAACAGCCCGATGATCTGCTCATCTGCGGCGGCCAACACAGCGGCTCCGTGCCAAACGTCAGGGCTCAAGCCCGACTTGGTCGTCCGCCAGGTGGATCCATCGACGGTCAACTCGTGTTTACCGATCGCCTCGATAACAAAGTCCACACCGGATTCGCTTGACTGTTGCCGCACGACAAAACAATCTTCCGGATCGGTTGGGACTCGAAAGCGATCGCGGCCGACAGCGGCAATGGCGGCATCACCCAGACGAAGCTTCGTTAAAGTCTCGCCTTCGGTAATCGGATCGACATCCAGTTCTTTGGACGCTTCTTTACCGTGTGCATTGAATTGGATGGCAAATGTATTTTCGACTGCGTCTTTGGGCGCGTGAAGAAAATCAGTCGGAACGATCACCGCTGAATTTCCGTTTTCCTGAACCGCGACCCCCAGCGTCCGTCGTCGCTTCATTCGGGTAAACCCAAGCAGTTTCTCCTGCCACCTGGCGTCCAATGAGATCATGTTGGGGGGATGCAGTTCCAACAAGTCAATTGCCGCTGCCAGCTCTGTCCATGATTCATCTTCGTCTTCGTGCAATGTGAACACGTCTCCGGCTTGAACTTCATCGCCGCCGCCGCCGCCGGCGGGTGTGATGAAGGCGATCCCGCCACGGGCGATCGTCGCCAATGACTCCGCGGTGACTTCGACACCCGAGACTCCAAAATCAACATGCACACCGCTGGTGACCCAAAACTTGGAATTTTTGCCGACAAGACGCTGATGGTTTGCATCAATCCGAACCCGCGTATCGACATGCATCGCATCGGGCGACAGGCCACTGGAGAGCACCTGTCCAACTTCGATGCCCCGCCAAGTCAGCGGTGATCCTGGATTGACACCAAATCGTTGTTCGCCGCGGAGCACCAACTCCAAGCCTCCATCGCCGAGCTGATCGACCGGCGGCGATTCCAGACCGGTGAATTCCAGTTGGCGAATGGGGCTGACAATCGGTCCCGGTGCAACGGCGATGTACTTGCCGCCAACGGCCGTTTCCAGTCCACGGATTCCGGTCACGTCCAACTGCGGCCGGACAATCCAAAACCGCGAACCCTCTCGGGCAACACCTTCAGCACCGGGACTCAGTTCCGCACAAACTTCGATGCCCGTCAGTTTTCCGTTTAACTGAACCGAACTCACCGTGCCGATCTCGATGCCGCGGTACCTGACTGTGTCACCCGGCTTTAGCCCGTAGCCTTGCTGAAAGTGCAGGACGATCTCCGTGCCCGAGTCTCCCAGCGAATACCAAGTCAAGCCGATGGCGACGATTAAACAGGCAATCGTTGCGATCCACATTCGCGAGATGCCGGCGATCGCTAAATTCTTGGCCGACTTTGTGCTCGTCTCGGCTGTCGGAAACGACTGGTCACTCACTAGGATTCCTCCCAGATTGTGTGCGGATCAAATGAAAGTGACGCAATCATGCTCATCGCAACACACAACACAAACGCGATCACCGCCGGACCAAACTCAAATTCAACCAGATTGCCAAGCTTGACCAGCATCACCAAAAAAGCCAACAACATCACGTCCATCATGCTCCATTTCCCCAGGTGTTCCATCAGTCGAAGTGTCGTCGCCTTGTGACGCTGATGCAAGATCTCCAGCCAACTGAGCTCGATCAGCAGTACGATCTTGGTCAGCGGGAAAATCACCGAAAACAGCAAGACAACGCCGCCAACGAAATAGCTGCCGTGATGAATCAGTTCGATGGTCCCGCCCAGCACGCTGGATTGATTGGTCTGCCCGAGACGTTCGATACGCAATATGGGCAGCAACACGGCCGGCCAAAACAGCACGAATGCGCCGATCGCTGCCGCTGCCGTGCGACTTGCCGATCGTGTCGAGTACCCGGGTGAATAAATCGTCGACCCGCAACGCGTGCAAATCGCTTGCTGTCCGTCGACCAACGGAGGCAACCGATGGATCAAACCACAACAATGACAAGCGCGATGAGCAGGCACGAACCAACGTTCCCTGTGTGCACGAACCGGAATCACGTTAGCGTACAGAATCGTTGCAAAGCTGGCTATCGAAATCTGCCAAAGGTAGCAAGATTGGCGATCCGCTAACCCGCAGACAATTGGCGATCCGTCCGACATTCGCCAGTCAGCTTCCCAGGTTACAATGCGCGAAGCCGAACTAGTACCAGTGCTTTGTCCGGATTCAATCTTAGGGTGGTGGTCGTAGCCGATGTCGCCAGACTTCGGGGTATCTTGGAACGAACCGAATTCTGGCGAATCCGGCTACCCTAAAGTCAAAAGTTGGCAGAGCACTAGTGATACATGGATCGACGATGCGATATTTTCCGCTGACGAAGGACCGCTTCGAACACCAGTTCGGCGTTCGCGCACTGGCACCGTCCGAATCTATCGTTGAAGCAACCGACCACTACAGCGAAGAAATCCTGCTTCGCCGAGAGGCTTTGGTTCGTGATTGCGATTACTACTTTCAAGCGGTCGCAGATAGCACAGTAGCGCAGCACCAGGCGCGCGACTTGATTATTGATTCCGCACCGTTTTTGCATGGCAAGATCAACGCGAAAACAGGTGAAACGATTGATTTGGATCACCTCCAACCATTGCTGGAGATTTCGCGGCACGTGCAAGAAGACTTGGCGATCATGAGCGGCGATCCGGATCGTGGTTTCCCGTTGATTGCCGCCGCCATTATTTTCCCCAGCGGCTGGTGCGTCGGCGACAAACTCGGTCAGTCGGTCTTAACGATTCACACCCCGGTGCCGGAGTTCGAGGACGAGCTGAACCAAGCGACGCAGCAGTTGATGGCGCGATTGAAACCCCAGCGACCGGTGTGGCGCACGAACTGGGCTGTCCGCCCATCCGGGCAACTGGACCAATCGCCAATTCATGGCGATAAGCTGAGACAGCGGCGAGCTGCGATCACCGCAGAAAACGCGGGCAGCGAATGCTACTTTCGCGTCGAACGGCAAACACTGTCCCGCTTACCCGGCGGCGATATTCTGTTCACAATTCACACGCACCAGAGTCCATTGGGCGGACTGAGCGACGAGGAGCGGAGAATTCTTTTGGGAGTCATCGAAACTTGCCCGGCCGAAACGTTGAAGTACAAAGGCATTTGGCCGATGCGCGAGACAGTCGTTCAATATTTGCGAAAAAACATCAGCTAACCCCATTTGGCCAGGCAAGCGGTTAAGATTGTGGCGACAAAAAATTCCTTTCAGAGCGTGTTCATAAACGGTCTACCGATGTTGTAGCTCAGGACTTGTCCTGGCAAGCCTGCTGCCAGGTCAAGCCCTGGCCTGCATCGTTTTGACACGACTAAATGAAAACGCTTTAACTACCAGCAGAGAATCCCGTGAAAGCGAACACGAATTCAAATCGAGCAACCAACAACAAGTCCGTTTCGCGTCGGCAGTTCGGCAAAGTGGCGGCTGCATCGTTCGGTGCTGCTTCGGGGTTTCATTTCTTTCCGGCGCTGGCCGACAAGAAGCTGGAAAAGCCCGCCTTGGCGGGAATTGGCGCCGGTGGCAAAGGCACCGCCGACTTGGCGGGATCCAGGAGTGCCGGCTTCGAGATCGTGGCCTTGGTTGACATTGTCGATGCAAACAAACTTGCCAACCTGAGCGGTGCCGATCAGAAAGCTCAAGGCCGACTAAAACGCATGGCACAAGTCCGCCAGTCGTATCCCGATGCCGGCTTCTACACGGACTATCGCGAGATGCTTTCCGACTTGGGTGACAAGATCGACGCCGTCACCGTATCCACTCCCGACCATCACCACTTTCATGCGTCGGTGATGGCGATGCAATCCGGCAAGCATGTGTACTGCCAAAAGCCGTTGACGCACGGCATTTGGGAAGCCCGGATGATGAAAGAGGTCGCCGCTAAGACCGGTGTCAAAACTCAAATGGGCAATCAAGCACATGCCAACGATCATATGCGGCGCTGCGTCGAACTGATTCGCGCCGGCGTGATCGGCAAAGTCACCGCAATACATGCTTGGACCAACCGCCCCATCTGGCCGCAAGGCTTCAAATCGCCGCCGGCCAAGGAACCGGTGCCCGCTGGGATTGACTGGAAACAATGGATCGGACCGGCACCCTGGGTTGATTACAGTTCCAAGATTGCCCCCTTTGCCTGGCGCGGCTGGTGGGACTACGGAACTGGAGCGCTCGGCGACATGGCCTGCCACATCATGGACCTGGGCTATTGGTCGATGAATCCCGGTGCACCCAAAAGTGTGACGGCAAAACAGTCGGGGGCAACTGAATTGTCACCGCCAATCAATTCTGTCATCACTTGGGACTTCGGTCCCAGCCAGTACTCCAGCAAAAATGGATTCAAGTTTCACTGGTATGACGGCTACATTGACGCTCATTTTGACCGCGAGCGATGGCAGTTGGTCAAGAACGGTGACGAGTACAACCATCCCAGCGATGAAGTCTTGGATGGCGAAGACTTTTCCAAGTTTGGCAGTGTGATCATCGGCGAAAGCGGAAAGTTGTTTTTTAACCGCTCACGCGACACATGGGTCGTCAAAGCATCCAGCAACGTGGACGGTTTCCAGTGGCCGGAGCAATCGATTCCGCGTGCAACCGGCCAGGATAACTATCGTGAGTGGCGGGATGCGATCGACGGCAAAGTCGACGAAGGCCAATCTTATTTTGGCTTGGCTGGCCCAATGACCGAAACGATCTTGTTGGGAGTGCTTGCGCAGCGCGTTCCGGATACGAAACTCGAGTGGGATGCAGAAAAAATGAGCATCGCGGGACGGCCCGAGTTGGATAAGTGGATCCGCCGCGAATACAGCGAAGGCTGGGCGTCGCCGGTGTAGGGGTCCGTTCGACTGGCTGGCCCCATTTTCCCAACATCAAGACGGTAGCCGCCCGCTACCGCCAAGGTGTATCCTGTTGGACTGCACTTCATAGAACCATCCCATCATCCGTCGGGGGCGATCCCATGAGCCGAATCATCACTTTCCTGTTTGCCTGTTCGCTCTTGGCCGCGGTGCCTGCTCCCGCCTATTCGCAAGACGACGCCGGCGATGCGGAGGCCAAGGCAAAACAAGCTGCAGGCCAGGACACAAAAGGCCAGGACCCAAAGGATGATGACGGTGATCAGGCCGATGCGGCTGAGTCAACGGAGGACGAGGAACCTGAGATCAAGCCGTTGACGATTGGATCTCCGGCCCCTGAATTAGATGTCGAGCATTGGGTCCAGAACGGCGGCGGTGAGTTCGGGGTCGTGACCGACTTCGAGGAAAACAAGGTGTACATCATCGAGTTCTGGGCAACCTGGTGCGGGCCCTGTATCGCTTCGATGCCACACATCGTCGAGCTACAAGAAAAGTACGCCGACCGCGATGTTCAAGTCGTCAGCATCTCGGATGAAGAACTGGAAACGGTTGAGCGTTTTCTGGATCGCGAGGTTCGCGGTTCGCAAGACGAAGAAAACCCCAAGACGTATCGCGACTTGACCAGGTCCTACTGCCTGACGACCGACCCCGATGGTTCATCAAGCCGGGACTACATGCGAGCGGCAAATCGTAACGGCATTCCGTGTGCTTTCATCGTCGGCAAGCAAGGACAAATTGAATGGATCGGGCATCCGATGGCGATGGATGATGCTTTGGAGGAAGTTGTCAGCGACACGTGGGACCGAGACGCGTTCGCCCTGGAGTACGTTGCGCAGCAGGAAGTCCGCGAGATCATGTCAAAGCTCTCTCGACTGATGCGCTCCGGGAGAGTCGATGAAGCGATTGAGCTGGTGGATGATTACATCGCTAACGGAAAACTGGAACCCGAAAGAAAGCGATTTAAGCAGATCAAGTTCCAGGTTCTGGCCAGCGACCGCGACCGCGCAGATCAGGCAGCGGATTATGCCATCGAGTTGCTGGCGGATGAATCGTTGAACCCGGTAAGTGCAAACAATCTTGCCTGGAACATCTATTTGATGGCGAGGGCCGGTCGATACGAGGAGGAACGCGTTAGCAAAGCAGCTCTTAAGTTGGCCCAGGACATGTCGGAAGAGGAGAGTGAAATCCGCCCCTTCCTGCTCGATACCGTCGCTCACCTGCAACAGCTGCTTGGCGACACGCAACAAGCAATCCAAACGCAGCGCCGCGCAGTACAAATCGCCAGCCCGGATCAAAAATCACGGCTGTCAGCGTTCTTGGCAGAATTAGAAGACGAGTTGGACGCAGCGATAGCAGAGCAGGAACAAAAAGAGAAACAAGAATCCAGCAAGGATGATGACAAAGACGCTGAGGCGAAGGATAAGGAATAACGGTTTGTATACCGTCATTCATGGAGAGCCTGTGACTTTGTAGTCGTCGGACGCTCCGCGGCCGAGCGCATTTGTTTTCCCATTCCGACGCGGAGCGTCGGACGACAATGAATTCCCAGCCTCGGAGTGTGCGTTTCACATTGATGTTTTTACAGCCTCGAAGTGTGGCCGCCTTGGCATCGGTGTGTTTGTTCCTGCAAGCGCTAATGGCCCAAGATGCGCCCGACATCCGCTCTGTCGAGGCCGATTTGGTCGTGCCGGCTTGCCTTGATGCATCACCCGCAGCTGGTGTTCGTGTCAATCAAGTGCACCCCAACTGGAAAACGACGGACGTCTATCACACACTTTATCTGCCGACCAACTATCGACCGGGGCAAACGTATCCGGTCATTGTCGAGCTTCCTGGAAACGGTGGTTTTAAGAACCGGCTTGGCGACGCTTGCAATGGACTTCCCTCAGGCTGCAAACTTGGCTTCGGCATCTCAGCAGGCAAGGATTTTATTTGGCTCTGCCTGCCATTTGTAAGCGGGGACGGCAAGAGTGTGGCCGAAAAATGGTGGGGTGATGCATCTGAATACGATCCCAGTCCAACGGTCGATTACCTGAAACAAACGGTGCCATGGATCTGCCAGAATTACGGCGGTGATCCGCAACGGGTCATCCTGACGGGATTCTCACGCGGCGCGATTGCCTGCAATTACATCGGCTTGCACGACGATCAGATCGCTGGGCTGTGGTCGGGCATGATTCCCTACAGCCACTATGACGGAGTTCGCACCTGGCCATTCTCTACTGGTGATCAAGAATCGTCCGTTGTCAGGTTGAAGCGCATCGGCCAGCGCCCCCAATTGATCTGTCATGAAACAACCAGCGGCGGTCGCGGTATCAACGCGACTCGCAAGTGGATCGAATCGACTGCTGTTGTTGGTGACTTCACGTTTGTGGAAACAGGATTTCGCAATCATAACGACGCATGGATTCTAAGACCTTCGCCTGCGCGAGACCAACTTCGTCGCTGGGTCGATGAATTGATTCATTGAAAATCGCTCCGCCACCTCGCCTGCGGCGTCGCGCGAGTCGGTATTTACAAAGCGTTTGTAACTCTTGCCGCGACATCACTGATCGTACAGTCAATGCCGGCGACTTTCTGCTTGCCGTTGTGACGCAACAGAACAGACATCTGGCTCCTGCTCCGTTGGCACGCAATCTGCGTGAGCCGAATTAACGTCTGAGCACGGGAAACAGAACGCTTCCGACGGAACGAAGCTGATTCTGTTTCTATTCGATTCACAGAAGGAAATGTCATGAAACGCGTTTTGCGTTACCGCAGCCAACAAATTCGCCGGCGTACGCGATTGGGTGTACAGCGACTGGAGAAACGACAGCTGATGGCTGCCGACATCGGTTTGGTCGACGGATTCATTGCGATCAACGGTACGGAAATGGACGACGTTGCCGAAGTCTATTCCGATTCCGGGTTGGTATTCGTCAACGTCACGACGTTTGCCGCGGACGGTGAAGAAATCGGGGCAGACTCGAAAACTTTCAACGAGTCGGACGTCGACGGCATCGTCTTTCAAGCAGGTGATGGCGACGATTTATTCGTCAACGATACTGATATCGACTCGATCACGCGCACCGGCGGTGGTGACGATACGGTCATGGGCGGCGGCGGAAATGATATTCTCGCCGTTGGCATGGGCAATGACGTGGTTCTGGGTGGCGGAGGCGATGATCGCATTCTGGCCGGACCGGGCGACGATGTTGTCATTGCGGCAGCGGAACCCCAATCCGAGCTTGACGAAGAGCCGCTTGACGAGGGTACCAGCGACGGGGATACCGATTCGGAGTTGAACGACGAATCCAATCAGGTCGACGAATCGATGGAGGAAGACGGCACCGCTGAAGATCCACCGAACTCGGAACACGAACCAAGCGAGGAATCGATGATCGAAGACAATGCGGAAACAACGGTCGCTGAGCCTGAGATCACGGACGCAGGCGACGTTGCCGTCGAAGACGCGGTCGACCAAGGCAGTTCCGATGAGAACTTTGTTTGCCATGCTCACGACGGTGGCGTAGCGGGCGAAGACGATCCGGTCGTTGATTCCAGCTCCGAACCTGAGGTAGATGATCCGCTTGATCCGTTGATGGACTCGGAAACAGACATCGGCAATCCGGGCTCGGGCGATTTGGGCTCGGGCGATTTGGGCAGCGATGACGAACTCGTCAACGATGAAGCGGTTGATCTTTCCGATGACGACGACAGCGAACTGGCCGATGTCCCCATGGATCCGGCAGTGGAACCTGAGACCACGCATGAGACCGACGATGACGTCATTTTTGGCGGAAGCGGAGACGATGTGATCTTTGGCGAAGCAGGCAGCGACCTGATCTTCGGTGGCTCGTCAGCCGTCGACGACGCCCTGCTGCGGATGGTGATCGCGGGCCGATTAAGCCTTTCCTAGTTTTGGGCCGGGCGGAGGAAATGGCGTGGGCCAGGGAAGCGCCCACGACGCCGCATTCTGGCGACTATCGCGGCAAGGCAAATTCGGTAACATTGCGTGGCAACCTTCCTCCAGATTGTCCCGCTGCCATGAAACCGATCGTCCAAATCTCACTCGACTTGACCACCACCGGCGAAGCGCTTCAAACCGCCGAACTCGCGATTCGCGCCGGCGTCGACTGGCTGGAAGCGGGGACGCCCTTGATCTTGGCGGAGGGATTGCACGGCGTGCGGGCCTTGCGCGAGCGATTCCCTAAGACACCGATTGTGGCTGATTTGAAAACCATGGACGGCGGATATCTGGAGGCCGAAATGATGGCCGGCGCGGGTGCCACGCACGTTGTGGTCATGGCCCGAGCCCACGAGGAGACGATCAAGTGCGTCGTTAAGGCGGGCCAGGATTTTGGCATCGGCGTGATGGGCGACAATCTTGGCTATGAAACCATGGTCGACGGTGCCAAACGGTTGGAAGATCTCGGTTGTGGATACATTGTTCATCACATTGGTTATGACGAGCGACGTGGAATCGCTGCACGTGGTCTGCGGATGCCCAGCCCGTTGGATGATCTAAAAGCAGTGGTCAATGCCGTGAGCGTCCCGGTCCAGGCAGTCGGCGGGCTTTCCATCGAACAAGCAATACAGTGTCCTTCGTATGGTGCGCCACTGGTCGTTCTGGGCGCGCCGCTGACAATCGACGCCGACGAATTCAAGACGGCGGACGGCGACTTGGAAAGCTCACTGCGCTTGATCTGCGAAAAAGTACATGCCTTTGGAGACGTTGCCATATGACCGTATCACCCGCCGTCGTTAATTTTTCTGCCGAACCGCACAGCGTGGAAATTCGCGAGTTCGCCAAACCAACGATCGGACTTGATGATGTTTTGGTCGAAGTCGCCGCGGTCGGTGTTTGCGGCAGTGATCTTCATCAATGGACTTCGTCGCACAGCTGGCCCGTAAACTACCCCGTCGTGCTGGGTCATGAGTTCGCGGGCACGATCGTGCAGACGGGTGCTAACGTTGATGGCTGGAGTGAAGGTGATCGAATTGCCAGCGAAACCGCGGCCGTGATCGATCTGCAGAATCCCATGACGCGTCGCGGCTTGTACAATTTGGATCCGACACGGAAAGGTTTCGGCTACGGAGTCGATGGGGCGATGACGCGGTTCACGCGTGTGCCCGCACGTTGCCTGCACCGCGTGCCCGAAACGCTGCCGTTGGAGCACGCGGCGCTGACCGAACCGTGTTGCGTCGCTTATAACAGCGTGATCGGCAATTCACGCATCAACCCCGGCGACCGAGTCCTGGTGATCGGTCCGGGCACGATTGGGATTCTGTGCGCGGCAATCGCCAAACTCGCCGGCGGCGACGTGGCCTTGCTGGGCCTGGACTCAGATGCCGATCGCTTCAAGATCGCGCGGCAATACGGCTGCCAGACTTTAACGGACGCCACCGAGTGGTCAAAAGAACGTGACGGTTTGGGCGTCGACGTGGTGATTGATGCGGCGGGTGTTTCCAGCACACTGAAACTGGCGTTGGAACTCGTCCGCCCCGCGGGTTGGATCACCAAAGTCGGCTGGGGCCCCAAGCCGCTCGATTTTTCCATCGATCCGCTGGTGCAGAAGAACGTGACGTTACAAGGCAGTTTCAGCCACCACTGGACGATTTGGGAGCGCGTGTTGGCGCTGTTGGCCAGCGGGCAACTGGATGTTCGGCCGATCATTGGCGGACAGTGGCCGCTGGACCAATGGCACGAAGCTTTTGAAACCATGCATTCCGGAAAGATTGTCAAGTCAATCTTGAGGCCAACGGAGCATTGATACACTCGTGCTGCTTCACGTTCAACGTGGATGCGCCGCTAGTCATTCGATGATTCATTACGAAACGACGGCAAACAGGCTCCGAGCGTCGATTTGTCGAAGAACTGCTTATCGACGTCATCACCAATGCGCCATGAAATACTCGCGTTTAACTCAGCAGTTCTTACCCTGCTAAGGTGCATTGCCTGGATTTGAATAGGAAGCCTGATACCGTCACCGACATTTGCCCATTCCGAGCGCACGACATCCGTGATTTCTCGGCTCTCTTCTGATTCCCCATGTGGTCGCCAAGCCTCAAGTTGCACGGGGCACTTTTCTTGAAACGTCACCATCATTTGCAGTCGCGTGAAATCAATGAAGACATGTGTGTGTTGCCCGACTGTCAGCACACCTTTAATGGTGCTTGGTAATATTGAATGGCCACTGACTTCCAGTGATCCCCCACTGAGCGTTTGAATCAACGGAACAACACAATAAGAATACATTTGTCGACAATAACATCTCCATCGATAAACGAATCACAGAAGGGATCACAACTACCCCAGACGCCACACAACAGGCTCTTGGGGGTGGCAGTCTTGTATCCCTGGTAACTAAGCGCGATCGACGTGGGCCGGTACAGGTACGTTTCCGCGAACGTTAGACCTACGGATGGTTTCGCGAAGACATTATTCTTGCAATTGACCAGAAATGGCAACTCTTCGTCTGGGACGCATGTACCCGAATGCACCCACAGGAGACTTCTACTCTGTCGATCGACCAGGAATTCTTGGTGCGGTTCAGGATCTTTAATCTTCGCTCTGTTACTTCACCGGCAGGAATCGACCGTAGTTCGATATCCATCACAGGGCCGTTAAAGCCGCGAAATTCCAGCTCGGCATACCCGTTAACATCTGCTTCTGAGGCACTGCACGCACTTAATAAAGTGACATAAAGAAACGAGATCACTGCTGATTGCAGCGCAACGAAAAGAGCAACGCCATTACCACGTGGAATGAATGTGCCCTCTTGAGGTGTCCGCCGGGGGCCCTCATGCCTAAGTTGATTAGTTGCCTGAGTTAGTTGGACAGCGCCACTTTCATCAGCCGTAGTGTGTCAGAGATCGTCCCGCTTAGAAACTGCTGCTCAATATCATGAAATAAAACCACGAAGTCATGGCTGCGTAAATCCTGGGCCGCAGCCCAAAGAATAGGTTCGCATCCAATAAGCTGCGGAGCAGCGAAAGCATAAAGCCTGGGGTGAACCAACGAGCGACAGCGAAGTTGGTGTAACCCCAGGCTATATTCTGCCAC
>JBFJVZ010000171.1:0-14898 GCA_041623895.1 Pirellulaceae bacterium
AGCAACAGCGCCTTTACATTGCGGACATTGAACAGTTTGCGGCATTGATGCACGACTCCAGAGAGGTGCCATTACGATTCATTCTATCGGACCGGCACCCATGAAGGGATCGAAAAACGTCTCAACCGCCCAGCACTTCAGCTTCACGCACTTTCGCAATTTCTTCCGCTTGCGTCTCGAATTTCTTTGTCAGCTCCTGTACCTGGTCTTTCAATCGGTCGCGATCGTCCTCGGTCAGCTCTTTGTCTTTCTGCGCTTGATCGGCCGCTTTGTTGGCGTCGCGACGAATATTACGGATCGAGATCTTGGCCTCCTCGGTGAGTTCCTTAATGCGCGATACCATTTTCTTACGCACTTCGGTCGACAGGGATGGAACATTCAAGCGAATGATGCGACCATCGTTTTGCGGATTCAGCCCCAGATCACTGGCCACGATTGCTTTCTCGATTTCTTTGATTGTCCCCGTGTCATAAGGGCGGATCACAATTTGTTGCGGTTCCGGAGTACCGATCGACGCAAGCTGTTTCAATGGCGATGTCGACCCATAGACTTCGACCTTTAGCGAGTCGACCAAGCCGGGTGTGGCACGACCGGTTCTGATTCCGGAGAGGCTGTTTCCCAGAACTGCAATCGCCTTTTCCATTCGGTCTTCAGCGTCGAGCAGAGTTTCTTCAGCAATCATCTTGGCGTCCTTGTTATTCAGGAGGTTGATTGGGAAGCATCGTTATCAAAACGTGCATTCTACCTGTTAAGACAAACGTGTTGTGAGCCCGCTGCCCCGCTTAATTCAATTTCGGGCCAATCCAAGTTCCCACGGTATCGCCGGAGATCGCTCGGACGATGTTTCCGTTTTGTTTGAAATTGAAGACCAGGATGGGCTTGCTATGTTCCTGGCACAAGGCGATCGCAGTGGCGTCCATGACCCGCAGTTTCTTGGCCACGACTTCAGCGTAACTGAGCGAATCGTACAACACCGCATGCGGGTTTTTTTCCGGGTCATCGCTGTACACGCCGTCAACTCTGGTGGCTTTCAAGACCACGTCTGCTTCTAATTCCAAAGCCCGCTGCGCCGCGGCCGTGTCGGTCGTCACAAAAGGATTTCCGATGCCCGCAGCCAGGACGATGATACGGCCCTTTTCCAAATGCCTGATGGCGCGACGGCGAATAAAAGTTTCGGCAATCCGCTCCACGGGCACGGCGGACATGACGCGAGTCGGCAAGCCAACTGATTCCAAGGCGTCTTGCATCGCCAGCGAATTGATCAGCGTTGCCAGCATGCCCATGTAGTGTGCTGTCGCTTCGTGCACCAGCGAATTGCTGCCGGAGAACTGCGCACCGCGGAGAATGTTGCCGCCGCCAATGACGATCGCGATCTGGCAACCCGTCTGGTGAGCACGCTTGATCTGGGATGCGATCTCGCCGGCTTCGTCCGCGCTAATTCCACGGCCGCCGGAATCCGCCAAGCTTTCGCCGCTTAATTTTAAAATGACTCGGCGGTAACGAAGATTGGAATCGGATGAATGGTCGGACATGGGGACGGGATGACTCCGGGCACGTGATTCGTTGGCACGTATGATACGAAAAAACCTCGCCGATCCGACGGGGTCGGCGAGGTTGTGAGGGCTGAATATCCAGATTTGCCGAGCTGGACACCGCGCTAGGCGTCGACTTTATCGCCAATCACCCAGTGCCAAAAGTTGTTCACGGTCATGTTGTTACTCGCGGCATACTTGCCGACCGATTGCTTGTCATCTTTCACGAACGGCTGCTCCAACAGACAGCGTTCAGCGAAAAAGGAACGCAAGCGTCCTTCGACCATTTTTTCCACGATGTTTTCCGGTTTGCCTTCGGCCAAAGCGGCTTCTTTCAGGATCTCGCGCTCTTTTTCCACGATTGCTGGATCCAAAGAGTCCTTGTCCAGCGCCTCCGGTTTCATCGCTGCCACGTGCATGGAAACGTCCTTGGCAGCTTCATCGGTGCCGCCTTCGATTGCCAACAGCACACCGGCGGTCGTGCCTGCATGGTGCATGTATCCTCCGCTGCCGCCTTCCACGCGGACCATCCGGCCAACACGAAAGACTTCGCGAATGCGATTGAACAAGTCATCCTTTTGCTCAGCCAAAGTCTTACCTTTTGCCGAAGGTGAGGGCTGAGCCAAAAGTTCATCGGCCGTGCTCGCCCCCGGACCGGTCGCCAATTGCTCGGCAAGGTCGTTGGCCAACTGCACGAATTCCTCATTCGTCGTCACCGGAGCGCTCTCGCACAACAGTTCGACCATCGCGCCTGATTTCTTGTCGGTACCGAGGTACAAACCAAAGCGACCAAAGGCCGTTTCGCGGTCACTACGTTTATCGGCGAGCTGCTGCCCGCGTTTTCGCAGCACTTCGATTGCTTGATCTTCATCACCGTCAGCTTCTTGAAGCGCTTTTTTGCAGTCCATCAATGGCAGTCCGGTTCGCTCACGAAAAGACTTCACCGCTGCAGCCGTGATCTCGGCCATGGGTCTATTCTCCTGGATGTATTACAGAAACTCTTTTAAGGACAACCGCGATGCGAACAAAGTTCGCTCGCACTGTGTTTTGCATGTTGCGCCGGCTCGGATTCGCCGAGCAAGATCTGAGACAACGCTTCGGCTTAAGCCTCGGATTCCGGAACTGCTTCGGTTGTTGGCGCCGCCGCTGGCGGTTCCTCCGCCGGTTTCTCAGCTGGTTTCTCAGCAATCTCGGCTGCCGGAGTTTGGGTTTCCGCTGCTGGTGGTTCGCTTTCCTTCTGCATCGCACGCTGACCCTTGCCTTCAATGACGGCCTCAGCAAGCTGCTTCATGATCAACTCGATGCTGCGGATGCCGTCATCGTTGCCCGGAATCGGCAAGTCGATCTGACTGGGATCACTATCCGAATCGATCAACGCCAGTGTCGTGATTCCCAAACGCTTGGCTTCGCGAACCGCATTGCGCTCTTTTCCGGGATCGACAATGAACAGACATTCCGGCAATCGGTTCATTGCCCGCAGACCGTTCAAGTTGCGATACATCTTTCGGTATTCGCGATTCAGCGACGACTGCATCTTTTTGCTGTAATTGTCGATTTCTTCACTGCCACGAATCTTTTCCAATTCTTCCAAGCGACCGAGTCGGCTGCGGATCGTACGGAAATTGGTCAGCGTACCACCAAGCCACCGCTCGCTGACAAAGGGCATCCCGCAGCGGACCGAATGAGCTTCGACGGCTTCGCCGGCTTGACGCTTGGTGCCGACGAACAAAATCAAGCTGCCACCGGCAGCGACTTGGCTGAGATATTTCTTGGCTCGCAGCAGACCGCGAAGCGTCTCGCGGATATCAAGAATGTGGATCTGATTCTTGCGCCCAAAAATGTAGGGCGCCATCTTTGGGTTCCACAAACTGGTGCGGTGCCCAAAATGGACCCCCGCTTCGATCATGTCTTGAACAATTTGGTTTGCCACGTGGGAATCCTTGCTGCTTACCACAGCGGGCTACGAGAAACGAACGAATCGCTTCCAGGGCTTCGGGTCATCATCTCGTGTGACCACTCGCCCTTCGTCCCATCAGCCATGGTTGGGTAGGTGTTGCTGGCCGAAAAACTATGAACGGCCGTTTAAGCAGGAAAATTTAGCGAAATACGGCTGATCCGGCAAGGGAACAACTCATCGCTGTTCGACGCACTTTGGTCCGCTGCTGAAGCGTCAGAAGCGGCGCCCGGCGACCGGATGGCTCGCGTATCGCGTGCGACCCACCGCCATTGCCACCAACAAGCCGGCCACGAATCCACCGATGTGCGCCCACCAGGCGACTCCCGCCGCGGCACCGCTGGCCGCCGCCGAAACGCCGTGCAAGGTCTGCATCAGAAACCAGATTCCCAAAAACAGGGGTGCCGGCAACACAAAAGTCTGGATGATGATGACCAGCGGCAAGACCGCCAAGACTCGGGCATGCGGATACAGCCAGGCATACGCTCCCATCACGCCCGCGATCGCTCCGCTCGCTCCAATGGTGGGTACCGGACTTTCTGGACCAGCCAGGAAATGTGCGATCCCCGCTAAGACGCCGGTGCCCAGGTACGTCAGCGCAAAGCCAACATGCCCCAATCGGTCTTCGACGTTGTCCCCGAAGATATACAAGAACCACATGTTGCCCAGAAAATGCATCCAGCCACCGTGCAGAAACATGCACGTGATCAGCGTCAGCAAGGGGGCAACCGCAGCCGGAGCCAGTTCATGCTTGCTAACTTGGACCTCAATGCCTCGCGGTGTCATGACCGCTTGCTGATACTCGATCACCGGCGTTGAATCTGGATCGGACAGCCTCAGCGGCACCATGCCATACTGCTCAACAAACCTATTACCACCGTCCCCCGCCGAAAGCTGAAGAAGAAACACAGTGCAGCAGAGAACAATCACCGCGTAGTTAACCAGCGGAGTGGTCTGACTGGGGATGTTGTCGCGGATCGGGATCATAACCGTGGATTATCGTAGCACCGCGAAGGCAAACAACCCGCTGGGGTCTGGTTAGAAAAAAGAAAAGCCAGCGTGGCTTCATGCCAGGCTGGCGGTTTCGCTGCAATAATGACACGTTGGCGTCAACAATCCATTGCTGACTGAATAGGGCGTTTCAGGATGAAACCGGCTTTGCTTGCCAGCAGCGAAAACAGGGAGTGACGTCCGTGTACGCGATTAAAATCGCCGGCTCGGTCCGTCAGTGCCAACTCCCGAAATTATTTGTCGCCTCCAATGCGACAGTACCAAGGGTGCTGAGTCATTCAATCAACCCATTGGACGGTGATCAGTAGTTCCGAGACACTACTGAGTTGTGGGAATGGTTACTGACTGGGGGAGTAGCCCAGTGGAGTGGTGCCATTTTTGCGAACGAGCAATTTTGCGTTTGGGGGCGACCCGAAATGAACAACCTTGCTTGATTCGTCCGGCGTTCGCATTGAACACACTCCAGAAAAGAAGAAATGAAGTTAGTTCCATTAACAGATGATGAATCGATCGCGGAAAATTTGGCGACCTTCAGTTGCTATGTCAACAACAAACTACGGACTCTTTTGAAATTGATTCTTAACTGCGCGAGAAAGCCCGTAAATCATCGAGCGCAAACGGCAAACTTTTTTCACGCGTCCCAATGGCGCGCAGTTTTCACTGCGCTGTCAAATCGCAGCTGAGATCCAAGGCAACCGAGCAGCAGAAACTTAATTCAATCCCCATTGCAATCAGCAGGTCGATAAGCTAGCCCGTACAAACCCGAAGAATCACGGTGGATTACCCGCGGGTGGCGATAAGTTGTCTTCAGCAGACCCATTACGGATGAATCGGCGATGCTGAGCGGTTAAACTGCAGGTGTTTACCCAGATCTTCATCGGCACCGCGATATGCACGCCAGCAATTCAAGTCAGCCCCAAGACGACCTTGACGATCCATCACGCTTGTGGACGCGGCAATACGTTCGCGAAATGCAATCGCTGTTGGGGGCAAGTGTCTGCCGCCGCTTGGGGATTTACGAGCTACCGGATGGATTCGTTTTGTCGGTGATCGTTCCGGTTTATAATGAAAGTGCAACGGTCGAAGGCGTCGTCCAACGTTTACGTGCGACGGGACTGCCAATGCAGATCGTCTTGGTCGACGATGGCAGTGATGATGGCACCGCCGAAACGCTGGGGCAGTTTGACGGCAATGACCAGATCGTGGTCTGCCGCCATCCGGCCAACCGCGGAAAAGGAGCGGCCCTGAGGACAGGAATCGCCGAGGCAAGCGGCAACGTGATCGTGATTCAGGATGCCGACCGAGAGTACGATCCATCCGATTTTCGCTATCTTCTGCAGCCAATCCTGGCCCAAGAGGCCGATATCGTTTATGGAACGCGTTACGGTCATTATGACCGCCAGCTGTCACCATGGTGGCATCAAGCCGTTAACGGGATGATCACATTCTTGGCAAGCCTGGCGATCGGAATTCGCTTGAGCGACGTGGAGACATGCTACAAGATGGCACCGCGTGAACACTTTCAAGCCATCGCCGCGGACCTGCGCGAATCGCGTTTTGGAATCGAAATCGAGCTCACCGCGCGCTGGGCGCGTCGCAGACTCCGCTTTACCGAGCGGCCCATTCGTTACCAGCATCGTTGGTACGATGAGGGAAAAAAAATCGGTTGGCGCGATGGCTTCAGCGCACTTTGGTGTATCGTCAAATACGGTGTATTACGGCGATAAGGGCTCATTACACTCTCAAGAGGGGCCCATCTTGCGCGCGGCAACGGATTGATGTCGTTAACCCATGTGAACGTTCGCACAAAGTAATTTTCTTGACGAATGGATGCCCGTCGCGTTAGTGTGAAAGAACTGTGATGTGACTTGATCGTCCTTTTCCCAACCCATCACGGTTACTTTTCAGGGAGGCTATGTGATGGTTCTGACCGCAACCCAAACCCGTGTACTCGTTCTCAACCCTGCTTTCCTGCAGGAAATCAAAGACTGCAACCCGGATCTCTGGCACACGCAGCATGAGCTTCGGCAAGTATGTGATTGTGATGACCAACCGGTGCAAGTAACTCGTCAGCTAGTGCGGCTGCTGGATGATTTTCGAGATCAACTAGCACTGCAATTTGCCTTGGAGGAGTCGTACGGATTCCTGGAAGTTCCCGGCGATGCATCCGCGGCAAACGGTATCGACGAAGAACTCGTCCATCGCGTTCATAGCCAACATTGCCCGTTGTACCTGCAATTGAGCGAATTGGCCGAAGCGGCCGAAGAGCTTCAGTATCGTGGCATCGTGACGACTCAGTTGGCTAATTTGATCGAGTCAGTTAGACGCTTCGATGAAAAGCTCACCGAACACGAGAATCTTGAGGGTGAATTGATCGAAAGATCCTTGAACTTCATCTGATGCAGCAACAGCGTAAGGCGGAACTCAAATCATGATTGCCGACACACGAACCAAACCGATGGAGATCCTGTTGGTCGAGGACGGCTTGACCGATGCTCGAGTGACGATCCACGCTCTGCGGCGATCACAAATCCACCACCGACTGACCCTTGTGCGAACGGTGGGGGAGGCGTTGATGTTTTTGCGCCGTGAAAGTGTCTTCCGGATTGCGCCACATCCCGATCTTTTGCTGTTGGACATGAATCTGCCCGACGGCTCGGGTGTTGATATCCTGGAAGCGATGTTGGACATGGGCGAAGAAATCGCCAAGACAACGGTCGTCGTATTGACCGCCTCGGATGACGAATCCATTCGCCGCCGTTGCAGCGAATTGGAAGTCCACGACTACATGACCAAACCTGTTCACGAAGACCAGTTTTTACGCGTCGTTCGGGAACACAAAAAATGGCTGATCGACAGCACGCCAATGCTGGCCGGAGCCGTGGGATGACCGCCTCCTAGTGGTGCTTCCACGTTGAACTTGTGGGTAACGAGTGAAAAGGGGTCAGACCCCAATAGCCGCCAGCGGCCCGAAGGGTGCTTTGCACTCTTGGGGTCTGACCCCTTTTCGCGGCATGACCCCTTTTCGCGGCAGCAGACAAAAACTGACTTCAAGTACCACTAGCTGGCTACAGCGACAACTGATGTGGCGTCAATTCCTGGTTACTTGAATCGTCTGTCGCGGCAGCAACGATCCGGCCGTCGACCGGTAGCGGAATCGTCGCCTGCCAATCCACAACACCGGCCCTGTTCGCTGTGCTTTCCGCCTCGATCCCGTTGACCGTGATCGATGTTGTCTGACCGTTGTCGTGCGAGATTCCTTGAACGAGTATTTGTCCCCCTTGATGTTGCACGGATGTGATGATCGTTGCCGGCGGGATGTCGTCGATTGGCTGCAGCAAGTTCGGCCAGCGAACATCTTTGACTTCGGCCAGGCGAGATTCATCGCCCGTCAACGGTGGTTCTTCGCGGTATTCGTTGCCATCGTTGATTAGATCTACGGCCGCGGTGCTGACGACTTTAGCGTGACGCCCCTGGCCGAAATGATCGTGAATAAAAATCGGCACGCCGCTGGTGATCGGTTTGACTCGAGGACCGACGCCGCGGTTGATCAGCGGCCAGCGATCTTGATATGCTGCGGGCCGGTTCACCGTGACGGAGCGAAAATGTGTCTCGGCATCTCCATTGACGTTAATATCGCTGATTTGAACGAGCGGAGTCCGGCTGTTTCCATAACCTACCGTGAACGTCAATCCGTCGACGGAAATCTTGCCCGTTTGCGCGCTCGCGTCATCCATAGCCCGATTGAACGGCTCGGCAGCCACCGATGAAATGTGCAGATCGGTGTATTCATGATTTTCAAATGCCGGCCGATAAATTCCGTACGCAGCGTCGTGAATACGAATCTTCTCCATCCGCATCGCGGGGCTGTGCGGTCGAAACGCGTAATGAGATCCCCAGATCGACAGGTTGCGAATCAGATGCGGATGATGGGTATCCGGGCCGGTCCAATCAACCCGTTTGATCTGCTCCAGCATTGCTTGATCGCGAATAGCGGTGTCAGGCTGGCTGTTCCCGTTAGCCGCCACCACCATTCCATAAAAACCTTCGGCGTGTGCTTCATTGTTTTCAAATCGCCAAATCGGAATCGTCCGCACATCAACGCGTCTTGCCACGCCATCGGGCTGACGAATCGGAAGTGTTGAATCAAAGTTACTGCGATTTTGCATATCGTAGCGGTACCCGTATTCATCGTTCTCTGAGCTGACATTTCCGGTGAAAGTATTGCGACCGTTGGCCCACCAGAATCCGGCTCCATCATTTGGATCGAATGGCAACACTTGATCAGGCAGCCGCTTGCCGCGATAAGCTTGGATCGCCAGGTTGCGATCGAGCAAGTTGTAGACCTCGGTGCCGTCTTCCAGAAAGTAACCGTGGCCGACGCTCTTGTAGCCAATGCAGTCCCGCACGATCAGATAGTGTGTTCCGTGAATGGTAATCCAGCGATTATGGGAATCGATAACGGCGGCCCCTTTGACGCTACTGCCCCGCATAGTGTCGCCCACTAAGTGGTAATGAATCGAATAGCGGCCAAGTACATTTTCTTTGCCCAGCTGCGCAAAACGCGCGTAGCTGATTCCGCCTTTGCTGAAACGATGGTAGACGGTGTGACCTCGCACGCCTGAAGGGTCCGCACTTTCGATGATGACATTGCGGGAAAGATTGGCGACCTCGCCACGAAATTCTCCGCTCCCGGCATGACCGAACTTGAGCGGCCGATCCAGCGTCAGTTCGCTGCCGTTGATCGCGGTGATCAGCCGAGATTCCGTCTGCGGTTCTTTGCCGCGCCGCGGGCCTTCGCGAAACGATCCGCCGCCGGAGGCTCTGGCTGTTGCCGTGATCAAGACTTCATCACCGACTCGCCAGCCCATTGGTTGGGAAGCTGCAGAAAGAACAACGGTCTCAGCACCAGCCGCGGCGTCGGCACCAAGCTTCAGCCACGTTCGTTCCAATGGACTGCCATGGATTTCCATGCGGCCGCTGCAACAGGCAATGGCGGGCGCATCGCTCTTGTTCATGCCGTGAAAAAAGTGCAACCGAATTCGCACCGTGAAGTGCGACGGGATCGGCTGGTCTTGGGTGCCGATCAGCAGTTCCGGCCACTGATCGGGCGGCGTTTCGGGCCCATCAGCAGCACCCTCGAATTCACAGGCAAAACCATGCTCGGAGCATTGCTCGGAATGCTGAATCGTCAGAATCCCCACGTTTAATTCGGTGTTGCGATCGCGAGCGAAATCGAGCGTGCCGACCACCTGCAGCAAACGAATCCTGGCTTGGCTTTGCACGTCGTAGCGAACGGTAGTACCGCGGCTGATCAGCACGCGGTCGTCTTCTGCCGGTACTCGGCCCGACTGCCAGGTCTTTGGATCTGACCAATTACCGCTGGCGACGGAGCGAACGGAAAAATGAACGGTTTCTTCGTGATGTTGGGCGAGTACGGGTTGTACCGATATTGCCACTGATACCAACAAGAAAAGTTTGACGGACACGCATAGTCGTGGACACTTCATCGCTTTTTCCCCTTCGTGTGCAGGTTCCGATCGCCAATTTTAGCAAGATATCATCTCCGAATTGTCAAGGAATTGCCGTGCGAATGGCTAATCCGCGTGGTTCTGGACGTTCTTGCCCTGCAGTGAAGATGTAGGAGTTCTAACAGCCGACCGTTAAACCTTTCCGTTTGCTCCAACTGGGGAGAATTCGATTGCCGATCTGGTTGCAACACCAGCTCCTGTTTTTTCGTTGGATCCTGTCCTGCCTGGACGATGCTATATGCGACGTGTAGGGCGTATAAGAGAAATCGCGGTAGTACGGCGGTGAACAAGCCCGACCATGATCTGTATGGCCGACGCCATCACAGGCAACTCAGAAAACAAATAGTGGAACTTACGCACGGAGGCGGAGATGAACCGCAATTCTCGACTCTTTTTGTTGGCGGCCTTTGTTTCGGTCGTTTCGTGTTCTTCAGCGAGTGCAGCCGGTCCCTTTGGGCTTTTTTGCAAGAGCCATCTCGGTTCGTCCGCCTGCGATGAATCACCGTGGGCGGCAAACGGCTGCGATTGCGGCGCGGAGCCGACATGCGGTTGCCTTATAGAGCAGTCATGCGGTTGCGACCGTCAAGACAGCTGCCACTGCTTTGCTGAAGACGCATGTGATTGCTATGCGGAAGACGCATACGATCAATACATTCTGGAAACCACGCCTTGCGATTTGGTTAGCTGCGACGCCATGGCCTGTCGACCGCGCTGCAAACCGAACCGTTACTGCTCGATGTACGGCGGTTGGAACAAGCTGAAAAGCTATGACGGTACGATTACATCCGACCAACTGCGTGGCACCTTCAAAGACGGTTGGGTTGTCGGTTTCGCCGGCGGCCGAAAACTGTGCTGCTCGCTTCGCGCTGAATTGGAATTTGCGCTGCGAACCAACACGGCTGATCACTGGAGTATCAATGGCGTTTCAGACAACTGGAGCGGTCATGCCTACAACTGGACTGCGATGACGAACATGTATTACGACATCACCCGTGTCCAGGCATTTGGAATCACTCCCTATGTCGGCGGTGGAATCGGGGTGGCCGTTGTCGATGGGGATTTTACAACCAACATGACACGCATCGATGTCGATGATACGGTCTTCGCCTACCAGCTGATTTCCGGATTGAGCAAGCAGCTTACGGAGTCGACGCAATTCTTTTATGAGTACCGATTCCTGGGAACGACCGACATCGACGTGAGCAATATCGGTGTCGCACCGCCAGTTCAAGTCGACGGTGAAAACATCGAAAACGATAGTCTCGTTTTTGGATTCCGCATCTTTAAATAAGATCGGCGAATCCGAAGGGATCTGCGGCACATGCGAGCGCAAGCCGCGAAACGGCGACAGTACGGAATCATCCCCGACTTGTCGCCGCTTCGCGGCTAGTGCTGCTTCGAGTCAGTTTTTGTGTGCCGGTCGATTCGCCTTGCCCTTTCAATCCATGGCATAGACCGTGACGTGCGGCGCCGGCGTCTTTCCACGCCGGCATTGGCGACTCGCCAGCCGCCTGGGCATGGCGATTGGATGCGAAGCTCCGAAGTGGCATTCGGGATCTCGGAGCGGTCGAGTATCATCCGGAATACTTTCGACGCGAGGGGACTGGCAGCACTTGAATGATCAAAATCAGTCGGATGCTACGTCGCTGGCATTGATGCTTGGCGGAGGTGGAGCGCGTGCGGCCTACCAGGTCGGTGTGCTGCAGGCGATCGCGCGGCGGCATCCACGGCTTGAGTTTTCGCTGCTGACGGGCGTTTCGGCGGGAGCGATCAACATCTCCCACCTGGCCAGTTTTGGCGGCGACTTGGATGAAAGTGTCGCAGTGTTAGCAAGTCTTTGGCACAATCTAAAATTGGAAAATGTGTTCTACACGGGCGGACCCTCGCTCTTATGGCGGGCGTTCAAGGTGGGCTTGCGGCTGGGCGTCGGGCTACCTTCTTTTTTCAAGCCGGTCCACGGCATGGTCGATACGCAGCCACTGCGTGAATACCTCCATCAGTGTCTGCAAACTGAGGATGGGGTGCTGCAGGGAATCGATGGTAAGATTGCGTCGGGACGCTTACAGGGCGTCGCGCTGACCGCCCATTCGTACGAGACGGGTGAGACCGTCGTGTTCTTCCGCGGTCACGAGATCGAAGCGTGGGAACGCCCAAATCGCAAGAGTGTCCAAACGCGATTGACGGTTGATCACATCATGGCCTCGTCCGCCCTGCCGCTATTGTTTCCGCCGGTCCGCGTTGGTGACCAGTGGTATGGGGACGGCGGGGTCCGGCTCAACGCGCCACTCGCCCCGGCCGTTCACATGGGGGCCGATCAATTACTGGTGATTTCGACGCACTTCCGCGGAAAGACCGCCGCACCGCCGTTGACCGAACCACCGTCACCGGCCACCGTGCTGGCAACTATGTATGACGCGCTCTTTCTGGATCAACTCGACCAGGATGTCCACCAGATGTTGCGGACAAATCAGCTTCTTCGGCACCTGAGCGGCGAACAACGCCATGATCTGCGCGAAGTCGATCTGCTGGTCATCCAGCCGTCAATGGATCTTGGGGCGATCGCGTTTGAGCTGCAGGATCGGGTCCCGCCGACCTTCCGTTTTCTGTTGAGGCGGTTCGGCAGCGGTCAGTCAACCAGCGACGACCTGCTGAGCACGATGTTGTTTCACCCGGACTACGTCCGCAGGCTGATCGAAATCGGCCAGCACGATGGTGAGGCTCAGGCCGAGCGGATTGCCGAATTCCTATCTACCCCCTTTAACCGACGCCGTGATTGAAAATGCTCTTGGTACTCAACGCCGTGATTGAAAATAATCGCTAAGCGTTTTCACACGACGGACCTGATGAATCAAACAGCCAGCGATTGCCAGCAACATGATCAGGAAACAGACGTGATAGTGGACCGGATTGATTAGATGCGGCTCCGCAATCAGCAGCGCCAGGTACGAAGCAATCGCCGCAGTTGTCACGATCATGACTCGCCGCACGTTAAAGAACATGGCACCGCCAACAACGATCAATGGATACCCAATCAGCAAGGGACCGGGCGGCTCGCCGGGCTCGCTCATCAGCGCTAACAGGACCGTGATCAGCGCAGCATCAAAGCACAATTGGATCGTCCCCGCGATCCGCTCCTGATTCTCGCTGCGGGCGATCAGATGCAAGCCGACGCTGGTTGCGATCCACGCCAACAACATCCCGGTGATTTTCAAGTGCAGTCCAAGATCCAGTCCATCGGTCATCAAGAACCGTAACTGGGCAACGATCACCAACATCAGCAATGCGACCAGATGAACGGTCAAGGCCGGTGCACGGCGAGCAAAACGACGGACACGTTCCAAGTATGTCGGCGGCCGCGCCTGGACGGGCTGGCCTTGAAGAAAGCGGTCAAGATCCCTGGCAACTTCTCCCGCCGATGCGTAGCGATCCTCCGGATTTCGCTCCAGGCAGCGCATGCAAATCTGCTCTAAAGACTTGGGAATAACCGGATTCAGCACTCGCGGCATCGTCGGCTCGCTTTCCAAGGACTGGACGAGTGTATCGATCACATTGGCTGCCTGAAACGGAGGTCGTCCAGTCAACACAAAATAGAGCAACCCGCCCAGTGCATAGATGTCGGCCGCCGCACCGATCACATTCGACTCGCCTGCCGCTTGCTCGGGAGCCATGTAGCCCGGTGTCCCCAGAATCTGCCCGGTCCTGGTCAGCTCAGCAGCAGCGCCGATTCGCTTGGCCAAGCCAAAGTCGGTGATGCGAGGAAATCCATCTTCGTCCATCAGCACATTGGCTGGTTTGAGATCACGGTGCACGATGCCATGAGCGTGGGCATAATCGACGGCCTGCGCGACTTGCTGAACGATGCGAGCCGCCCTGGTCGTGTCGTCAATGCCCCGGCCCTTGTACTGATCCAGTCCCGCGCCTTCGACGAAACTCATGGTGTAAAAGTGTTGATTGCCGAGCGATCCGATTTCGTGGATCGGCACAATGCCGGGATGTTCCAGCTGCGCCGCTGCCTCGGCTTCGCTGCGAAATCGCCTCACGTCAGCTTCGCCGGCAAGTTCGCCGGCCAGAATCATTTTCAAAGCAACGATTCGATTCAAACGAAGTTCACGGGCACGATAAACAACGCCCATACCGCCACGGCTAATCTCTTCCAATAACTCGTAGTCACCGAACTTGCGGTCATGCAGCGAGTTGCCGCCGGCCACTCGCGGCCGGCCGCCATCAGCTTCACCGCTGGCTGATTCCAATGTCGGCGCGTCAGCAGGCGTGGGCGGATCGATCGCAGGCGAGTTCAGAGTCTCCGCCAACGCCTCTGGTTGCTTGAATCTCAGATCATCGTCATTGTCAGATGGTCTAGTCATTGCCACGAAGCGTTTGGATCATTTGGAACTTAACAGCTTGCACGTACTCGCCGATTGCAGTTCCAGTATATCCGCCATTCATGATCCGAGCGGAGATTTGTGGCGATTCCTGCACGCACAGCGGATCGCAAACGCTGTCAATTCAAATGCTTCTTCATGAACTCGTCCATGTCGCCGACCATTTCATCCAGCCAAGGCAAGCGGTTCCAACAACCATGCTGGCCATCTTGGTAGACCTTGATGCCTGTTTCGATGCCAAGTGATTCAAGTTTGTCGCGTGAACGTTGGTTGCGATCGGGGTTATCATGCTCGCCCACCATGAAAAGGATGGGACAGGTATCTTTGTCAATTTGGACATGCGCGTCCGCCAACCGATAGAGCGCCGGTTTCTCGTCAACCGTGCCCCTCAGCCAACTGTTGGAATTGGAGAATCCTTGTCCGCTCCGCGAGCGCTCGGCAACCGACCCGGACAGCATCTCCAGCGGTCCAGCCATGACAATGGCAGC
>JBFJVZ010000172.1:0-14856 GCA_041623895.1 Pirellulaceae bacterium
CAGGCACTCCAGAAGCTGGAAAAAGTTGATCCGGAAAGCGTGCGGAGAGCCAATACCTTCTTCTCGATCCCCGTCCCCGCCAAAGACACTGGTTCGACCACCGATACCGATGCCAACACTTCGGCGTTGCCGAGCACTTCACAGGACCGCGTGGCCGTCGTCGTACCGCAGCCGGGCCAGTTGACCGCACAGGCCACCAAAACCGACTCCGCCGGCGGGTCCACGTTGGCTGCGACCGAGATGAACCCTTGGCGGCTGTTGTACGTATTGGCGCTGGCGCTGGCGACGATTGTGATCATTCAGATCCTATTGCTCACCGGTGGAGCCCCAGCCAGCGATCAGGCGTGATCTTGTTGTGGCTGGACCGATTTGTCGGTGCTGCTGGCCGCTCAGTCAGAACCGCGCCCCTCATGATTTCGCGACTTACTGAAGAGACCCATGTCTGTTGAGCTTCAAATGTCGTCGGCCAACGAGGCAGTCGACTTTCCCTACCGTGCCTTAAGTCGATCGGCGGTTGCTTCGTTGATCTTCGCGGTGCTGGCCCTACCGGGGCTGCTGGAAACATTTGCGCCCATGCTGTTTTTGGCACTGCTTGGCATTGCTGCCGCCCTGGTTGGGCTGAGATCGATTCGCCGCTATCCGAACGAATATAGCGGGCAGCAGCTGGCCACCATCAGTTTGCTGGCTTGCTTGGTGATTCTCTTTGGTGGCTTGGCACGGCACACCTATATCTACTTGACCGAAGTGCCTGAGGGTTACGAGCGCATCCATTTCTACACGCTGCAACAAGAGCAAGACCTGCCCGACACACCGACTCAAGCGGCGGTTGATATCAACGGGAAACCGATTTTCATCAAAGGTTACATCCATCCTTCGTCCGGCGGCGGGATGCTGCGTCAATTCATCTTGGTGCCGGATTTGGGCACCTGCTGCTTTGGCGGCCAGCCCCGCAGCAGTGATATGATCGAAGTCACGTTGCTGGGCGGACAAACGGTAAAAGCGGGGATGACCCGGCGAAAACTCGCTGGCAAGTTCACGCTCAACCAGGTGCCGCGGCAAGTCACCGACTTCGATAACATCATCTTTTATCGACTTCGGGCCGACATCGCCAAATAATGAGTCTGGCCCTGCCATCGCGGTTAAGCTAGGTTCTGGATCGCACCGGCAGGGCAAAGCGGCAAGGTTCCCGCCTGGCCGCATTCCGAACGTCATCGGCTCAGCGGGAGCTTCGCCCTCCCGAGCCGCAAACCGAAATCCATTGTCTCAGCCCATGATTGTTCTTCGTCGCTTCGCCTTGCTGCTGTTGGCAACGCTCTGGTTAGCGATTCTCGCCGGCGGTGAAGACCAGACAGACAAGGTCCCACAACAAGAGCCGGCCAAATTCGAAATCAAGCGGAGCAGCAAAGCGGCTCGCGCCAAGGGCGAGATCACCTTTGATGATCTGAAGTTCGAGATCGAAAAAGATGCGCCCTTTGATGACAAGATGATCAGCAAAGACATCAAAGAACTGGACAATAAGGACGTCAAACTGAGTGGTTACATCTTGCCGACCACGCTGTTCAAGGAAACCGATATTTCCCAATTCGTGCTGGTGCGGGACAACCAGGAATGTTGCTTCGGTCCAGGGGCGGCAATTTATGATTGTGTGATCATCGAGATGGTGCCGGGCAAGACAACCGATTTCGTGACCCGTCCCGTGACCGTGCAAGGCAAGCTGAAGATCGATACCAAAAAGTACAAGTACCCCGGCGGCAAGGGCCCGCGGGGAGCCAGCCACATGGCGGTCTTCATGATCGAAGGCCAGTCGGTGAAGTAGTAATGGTCTTGCCCTAAGCTCCCGGTGACCAGCCGGGCCGGGGTTGTCGATGCACGGTACCAGGTTCCTCGCCCAAGGCTGCGATCTGTTTGGCAGTCTCGATGACGGCTGCTTCGTCGACCAACGGTTTCAGCGAGATACGGAACGCAGCCGTCTCGCCCGCTTCGATTTCCACCACACGTCCTTGTTTGGCCTCAAACGATCGTTTGTTGGGAAAGTTTGTGGCGGGTTCCAAACCGGTGACGTAACCATCGCTCGCCGCACCGGTGTTCTTCCAGAGAATGAAACGCGGCAAGCCGGTGACGCTAAAGCTGACGGCAAATCCCGAATTGCCATCGGCGCTCTTGAGCATGGCCGTGGTATCGTTCAGTGCATTAGGTCGTAAGCGGGCGAAATAAACACGTTCCGCATAGCCGGACTCGGGTCCGCCATACGAATTCCATTCGTCGATCTCGCTGGCGGACAAGGAATCTTTGGGCGCCAGTTCCTCGATCGGCGCATGCAGCGTCGCACCTTTCCCCAGCAGCGGTGTGCCGACGTTGATGTGATACAGCAGCTGCATGGTCGCGGGGCCCGAAAGATCGTTCGTGACATCGTCCAGCAAGTCGACTTGCGGGCTACCGGCATGCACACGGAGACGACTGCGGAGCCGCAGGTTCTTGAAAAACAGCTTTGATTCGCAGACTTCACCAATCACTTCCAGGCGTCCTGAGGCTTCGTCATATTCGATCGACAGCGAATCGGCCGGCAGATTGGCAATCCGGCCGTGCAGCGGGTACGCCAGGTGGCCTTCGTTGTCATGTTCGGGTGCCCCGTTGCTTTCCAAGCCGCAGCGGACGACCAGTTCGTCGAAGCCTTCTAGCCAGCCCAGACCACTGGGATCAAACACCGGCACGAGCGACGGATGCACGGGTCCCGCGACGGGGGAATCCCAGCCAAATAGTATCCCGCCGGCCTCCAGGTACCAGATCGACATGCCGCGTGTCGGCAGTAACATCACGCGCACGGCGCCCGTATCGACCTCGACGACTTCCACCTGGTCGGCCGCCCCGCCCACGAATCGGCCATGTCGCGTCTTGATTTCCCCCTGGCGTGTCTCAACGGACATCGAGAGGGGTGAATCGCTATCCCAAATGATGCTTTCGGAGCGTTGATGAACGGAGCGGTGGGCGACAGTCTTTGTCATGACCAAGCCTTTTACTGCGGTGATTGTCTGTGAATCGTGAGTATTTCGTGGCCAACGACCGCTGGCAACATGTGGCGTTCTTGTAACACGCACTCGCAGCCAATAAAACATTTGGTTCGGGTAATCGCCAACAATTGTGTCCGGCGGCCCCTTACGGCACCTTTTCGAGATAAGAAGACGACGATGAGTAATGTGATGCTGGACGAAGGAATGGTGAAAGGTGACAGTGTCACCTCGATTCTGGATTCGGCCATGGACGCCACGGGAGGCCTGCTGAGATTAACTCCAACCTGGGTGCCGAGATCCTTTTTGCACCCGGGTCGTCGGATCAAATTGCATCCTGGTGATTACTACCGATTCGGCGCCGACCGCGGCGGGATCGATGAACGTTGGTTCGGCAGCACAACCGAAGCAGCCAACGAAGGCCGCGTCTGGCACGAAGGCCTCAGTTTCTGTTTGTTCGAGGGTCAGAAGTTCTTGCTTCGTGATGCCGTCGCCGAACGGGGTGCCGATCTGGTCGGCGAGCAGATCTACAACGAGTACCAACGCTGGCCCGTTTACTCAAAGTTCTTTGACAACATGGGCCCCATTCCCCATCACATGCACCAATCGTTCGAGGATGCCGCGTTGGTGGGCCAGGAAGGCAAGCCGGAGAGCTATTATTTTCCGCCACAATTGAATAATGTCGACAACAATTTCTGTTACACCTTCATGGGCCTGGAACCGGGGACGACCAAGGAAGATGTCCGCCGTTGTCTGGAAGACTGGAACGAAGGCGACAACGGGATTCTTGATCACAGTCGTGCCTATCGGCTCAAGCGCGGAACAGGATGGCTGATTCCACCGGGCGTCTTGCACGCACCCGGTTCACTGTGCACCTATGAACCACAGTGGGGCAGTGATGTCTTTGGCATGTTCCAATCAATCGTGGAAGGCCGCTACGTGCCCTGGTCGCTGCTGGTCAAAGACATGCCGGAGGACAAGCATCAAGATCTTGACTTCATCGTCGGACAACTTGATTGGGACAAGAACGTCGACACCCACTTCAAGCAAAGTAATTATTTGGAACCAATTCGCGACCAAGAAAAAAGCGGCGATGGCTACGAAGATCTGTGGATCGTTTACGGTACCGTCGACGGTCGACAACTCTTTAGCGCAAAAGAATTGACTCTGCAGCCGGGCGCCAAGTGCACGATCCAAGATCCGGGTGCCAGCAGCTGGATCACGGTGCAAGGCCGAGGCCGCACCGGTTCGCTCGATTTGCAAACACCGGCGATGATCCGCTTTGGTGAAAACACGTCCGACGAAGTCTTCATTTCCCACACGGCGGCAACGGCCGGCGTGGAAATCGAAAACACCGGTACCGAACCATTGGTCGGTTTACGTTACTTCGGCCCCGACACACACAGCAACCTGCCCACAGGCGGCAGCTGAGTCTGGCAAACCTCGTGCCCACGCTCAGCGTGGGCACGCTATCCCGGCCGCTGCGGCCAAACAAACAACACATAAAGGGAAACAGATGAAACTACATAACGCCATGTGGCCCGGTCTGGTGGGCAAGGGTGATGATGAAGGCCAGGAGCCGCCGATCAGTTTGGAGCGGATGCTTGATCTGACCGCGGCAGCAGAAGTCGACGGTCAGAAGTTTGACGGCATCGATTACTTCCTGTTCCTGCCACACACCGACCCCGAAGCCAGCGACGAGGAATTGCGTCGCATTGCCGACATGATTGCCGGTAAAGGCTTTTCGGTCGGCTCGTTGGTCGCACCGGTTTGGCCGGGCACCGTTGGTGATTCGGCGATGGGTGACGCCGAGCAACGTGAAAAGTTTCTTTCGGCTGTCCGTGTGGCCTGCCGGATCGCAGGCATCTTTAACGATCATGGCGTTCGCAAGTACGGCGTGATCCGCATCGATAGCGCGGAGTTTGGTGTCGAGAAATGGCGCGAAAACCCCAAGGCAAACACCGCCCAGATTGCCGAGACCTTTAAGGAAGCGGCCAAGATCGCAGCCGATCACGGCGAGCGGCTGGCTGCCGAAGGTGAAATCTGCTGGGCCGGTATGCACAGTTGGAAAGACATGCTCGATCTGCTCGAAGCAGTTGGCATGCCCGAGACGCTCGGTTTCCAGGCCGACCTGGCGCACACCTACTTGTACCTGATGGGCTACAACGCCCCCGAACATGCGCTGCTGCAAGATGGCTACAGCGAAGATGAGTTCTACGCGGCGTACGAGCAGATGACGGACAAGCTGCGTCCTTGGACGATCGATTTCCATGTCGCCCAAAACGACGGTGAAGTTCACGGTGCCGGCGCGCACGACAAAACGGGCAAACACTGCCCGGCCGACGACCCCAATGGCAAACTGGACATCGTCAAGTGTGCCGGCTATTGGCTCAAAGACGCCGAAGACCGCGGCATCAAGCACATTTGTTGGGACGGTTGCATGTTCCCCAACGCGATGCTGGAAGACGGCAACACCTGGAACACCATCCTGGATACGATGATCAAAGTCCGCGACGCGCACTGTGTGACCGTTTAGATAACTCTAGCGGCGGGCAGTTTTCCGCTTCGATTGCAATGCAGCAAGTGGGAGGGCGAGGCTCCCGCCGAGCCGAAAGTCGTCAAAATTTCAGGCTCATCGGCTCGGCGGGAGCCTCGCCCTCCCAATTTTAAGTACAACTACCTGGCGACAGGCTTTTCGTTCCTTTGTGACTCTTCGTGCCATCAATAGCTCAAGCAAACTATGAAACCTCTCAACATCGGACTCGTCGGTTACGGCTTCATGGGCCGCACCCACAGCAATGGCTATAAACGCGTCAACGATTTTTTCCCGGAACTTCAGCATCGCCCTGTACTGAAAGCGGTCTGCGGGAGAAATGCGGAAAACACGCAAGCGTTTGCCGATCAATGGCAGTACGAGTCGATCGAAACCGATTGGCGGGAGTTGATCAAGCGAGACGACATCGACGCGGTCGACATTTGCACGCCCAACAATTCCCACGCCGAGATCGCCATCGCCGCGGCCGAAGCGGGCAAAATGATTCTTTGTGAAAAGCCGCTCGCCCTGAACCCCGAGGAGGGCGAACGGATGTGTCAGGCGGTCGAAAAAGCCGGGGTCGCCAACACGGTTTGGTACAACTACCGCCGCGTGCCCGCGGTGACGATGGCCAAACAACTGATCGACGAAGGAAAGCTGGGTCGCATTTTTCATTACCGTGCCAACTTCCTGCAGGATTGGACGATCAGTGAAGACGTTCCTCAGGGCGGTGCCGCGCTGTGGCGTCTGGACGTCGCGGCAGCCGGCTCGGGAGTGACCGGAGACTTGCTGGCCCACTGCATCGATACCGCGATCTGGTTGAACGGATCGATCACCGATGTCTGTGCGATGACCGAGACGTTTGTTAAAGAACGGATGCATACCGAGACCGGCAAAGTCGAACCGGTCGGCATCGACGACGCTTGCGCATTCCTTTGTCACTTTGGCAACGGTTCACTTGGGCTGTTCGAATCGACCCGATACGCGCGTGGTCACAAAGCCTTGTACACGCTGGAGATCAACGGCGAGTTCGCTTCGATTCGCTGGGACTTGCACGATCTGCATCGACTGGAGTGGTTTGATCACAACGACGAAGGCCGACTTCGTGGCTGGACGTCGATTCACGTCACCGACCATGGCGGCGATCAGCCGTACATGGACAAGTGGTGGGTGCCCGGATTGCAGATTGGTTACGAACACACGTTTGTTCATCAAGTCGCCGACTTCATCAAAAGCATCGAAGCAGGCGAGCCCTGCCATCCCACGTTCCGGGACGCGCAGGAGACACAACAGATCTGCGACGCCGTGCTGGAAAGCGCCAAAGCAAAAGCCTGGAAAAACGTCTAAACGTTTGCTTGAAAGTCGTCGTTCGCTCCGAACGAGCGTTTTGTCTTTCCACTCAAGGGCGATCGCCGGAACGCGAACTAACCCCGACTCGTTCGCTTGACTGCATACCGCACAAAGTCGATCAAGCCGCTGTACCGGTACCCTGGGTCGGCGTAATGTTCGATCACATAGAAGGCGAAGTAGTAAGCACGGCAGCTGGCCCAGACGCAAATGCATAACAGGATGATCACATCAATACGAGGCATCCGCGCGATCAGCTGACCAGCGGCCAGCATCGCCAGCAGCAGAAACAGCAACCCTTTCAAATACAACCATTTGGCTGTTTTCAGATCGTCAAACAAAGGCATGCCGGCGTTCCTTGAGTATCGTGAAATCATTGGTTAGAAAAGCGTGGCAGCAACCAGTATTGCTTCGTTGCTTGCCGCAATTCCGTTCGCCCCAAGAGCAGCTTTTCTGTTCGTTTTCCCGATCTTCGTTCAGCGACGCCGCGCAGTCGTCCGCGGATTTGATCATCGATCTGACGTGATTCGGCGAGCGTGACGGCAAGTCCAAGTTGATACCGGGCCTGTGGATAAATTGGCACGTTACGCGTTTGCAGAGACCAACGGTCCAGCGAAAGTGAATGCCAACCATCGCCATCCGAGTCCGGCTGGACAAACCGAGACACGTCGGCCGTGAGCAATTCGATGCCGCTGCGATGGATCTGTACGTCCAGCCGGCTGTTGTGCGGCGAGTAAAGCGCCCACGACGGCCAGTGGTCCCAATAACCCCGTCGCTCCAGAATGGGCATGACGATCGCCGAGACAATGAGCACCCGTGCCAGCGTCGCACCGCGATATCGTGGCGGACGACCAGGTTCATGTTCCGGATCTTCACGCTCGCTGGTGTTCCCGGGTCGGACAAACAAAAACCAAGCCTGGACAATCAACAGCAGATTCCAAATCAACACGCCGGCACTATGATTCAGTCCCCAAGGTCCTAAGATTCCAATCAGCGATGCATGCATCAGCATCGCAGCGCCGCCCGCCGCCGGGCGCGTGATTCCAGGAATCAGCAAGATACCGATCGCGAGTTCTGTTGCCGGAAACAGCAGTGCGATCTTGGTCCGCGCCGAGATCTCCAAATCATCCGGCAGCCCACCGATGGGCAGCGTCAGTGTCTCCAGAAAGTCCACGCCTATGGTATGGACAAACTGGTAGTCAAATTTTCCCAGTGAGCTGTAGACGTAGATGCTGGTCGCCATCGGCACCAGCCAACGCCTCGCGGCCAGCGGTTTCATCGAAGCAAAAGCGGTCGCGTAGATTGCCGTCTGATAAGCCCAGGGTTGCATGCGATGTTGGTCAAGCACAAACAGCACGGCCAGCAGCGCCGCAATCAGCCACCACAACCTGCGGCCAGTTGTGCGGAGCAGGATCACTGCCACAGCCGCACCGCACAGCGAAACACTGATTGCCGGCGGTGCCCACACCGGCATCGAATCGCCGCTGCCCAGCATGGGAACCAGCAGCGTCTGATCGCCTGAAAACCAAAGCGGCGCGGTAAAGGCCAGCAAAAGAAGCAGAAATGTTGCCCAAATCTTTGGGAATTTCCAATTCTCAGCGATCGTGTTTTCGGATTCGCTCAACACGCACCCATCCGTTTGACTTTAATGAACCACGATTCACAACAATACGACAACTGCCTAGCAGTGGCAGCTGATCGCCTGGGGCCAGGATTGCTCGTCTTCGCGAGCATTCCGCAGCGGTAATCTACCTTTAATACCAGCACGACGCGCCAGCGAATCAATCTGCCGCAAACATTCACTCGCTGGCGCTTCGTGCTAATGAGAACACTGTCGCGATGATTAAGGTCAATTACCGACTTCAGACGTCTCCCAGGGATTCCTCCACTAGCGGTTTGTCACAGCCAAGCATTTGGGTTCAAGTCATAGCGGAAGCCGCCCCGACTTTCGGGCATTTTGACGATCAGGCCGATACTCTTGGCGAGTTCCGCTACCCTAAGATTAGCTTGTTACAAACCACGCGGACCCATTCAGAAGTAAAGGGCTGGTGATGGACGAACGTGAATTGATAGTCGTCAGCTGCCCCAGTTGCACGCAGCGATTTCGCGTGCGTCGACAATCAGCTGGCCGGGCGGTCAAATGCCCGCATTGTGCCCAAGCTGTGTCAGTGCCCGTATCAACGTCATCCACGGCGCATTCCGAAGCGACATCGCAGGAGCGATTTCAACTGGGGCCTCCTCCACAACCAACTTCACCAGCGGCCCCAGCATCAAACGTGTCCACATCACCTACTGCGGAGCTGTCGATGCCAGCGTCATCGACTCCCATGCCGGCTGCGGCACCCGCGTTTGATCCTGCTGCTATTCAAGCGGCCCCGCAATCGCCGCAACCGCAGGCATCCCAACCGCAGGCATCCCAACCGCAGGCATCCCAACCGCAGCGACCAGCCGAGCCTGACCCCAATCCTTTCCAGGCGTCGGCTCTTGAGTTTGCTCCGACATCGGTTGGCGGCTTACCAATCAAACGCCGTTATCCGGCGCTGCAGATCATCCGCGTGATTTATCTGGTGATGGCCTGTTTTGTCCTCGTCGGCTGGGCCATTTATATGGCGACGACACTGGTGATAGCGGCACGAGTCGGCGCGGTGGGCTTATGGTTTTTTGCGTCGCTGATACCGACCGCGAGCGCGGCTGCCGCTGCAACCGTGATGGTGGCGGTGGCTGAACTGATCAAATTGGCTTTGGATGTTCAATCCAACACATTGGCCACTGCCCGCAATACATCCAATCGATCCCATTAGTTTGCTGATACTTTAGTTTGCTAATACTTGCGGCCCCGCTGTCTGGTCCGTCGATGATGTAACCTAACGACTGAGTACGAAAACAACATTCAGAAGAAAGAACATGTTTGAAGTTGAACAGAAGTTTCACATCGATGACGCGGCCGCCGTCCGCAGGCAACTTGCCGAGCTGGGTGCGGCCGAGCAGCCAACCGAGGTGCACTGCGACACTTACTACAACCATCCCTGCCGCGACTTTGCCGAAACCAAAGAAGCCTTTCGTATCCGAGATCTGGATGGCCGCCCCATGATCACTTACAAGGGTCCCAAGTTCCCTGGGGCAGTCAAAGCGCGACAGGAACTCGAATGGCCGCTGGAGCCGGGGGATCCCGACGGATCCAAGACCCACCAGCTACTCAAATTGCTCAGCTTTCGCCCCGTCACGACGGTAAAAAAAACACGCCATCCGTATCGCTTGCCCGATCCTTGGGCGGGGTTGACCGTGGTCGTGGATGAGGTCGAAAAACTGGGTTTTTTCGTGGAAATCGAGATCATGGCCGCCAATCAGCAGGGCATCGAGCCCGCAAGAAGGAAGGTTCTTGAGCTCGCCGAGCGGCTTGATTTGCGGGATGCCGAGCTAAAAAGCTATCTAACCATGGTTCTGGAGCTGGGAGTTGATTGACATTTACCTCCAACCTTGCCTAAGCTCTCGGGTTGGAGATAATTGCCAATCCCGGATAATTTGTCGTGATTCCGTCGTGCATTCAGGTGAGACGGTGATCACTCCTGACGTTTCGATCTACTGGAGACAAACATGTTGAAAAAGATGACGAGTGTGGTTGCCGTGTTGTTGGTTGCTGGTGCAACCGTGATTGCGGCCGAAGTTGAACTGGAAGGTGTGAAGTGTGTGGTTGCTGATAAGGCCGCAAACCCAGAGAAATCTGCCGAATACAAAGACGGCAAGGTTTACTTCTGCTGTGGCGGTTGCGCCGGCAAGTTTGCCAAGACGCCCAAGAAGTTTGCCCTGAAAGCGAACCATCAGTTGGTTGCGACCAAACAGTACGAGCAAAAGGCATGTCCTCTCAGCGGTGGCAAATTGAATCCTGAAACCGCGATCGAGATTGGTGGCACCAAAGTCTGTTTCTGCTGCAACAAATGCAAAGGCAAAGTCGAAGGCGCTGATAGCGACGAAGCCAAGTTGAAGCTGGTCTTTAGCGACAAAGCGTTCGCCAAGGCATTCAAGAAAGCAGAAGAAAAGAAGTAGGGCCCCGACGATCGAAAAGCCAGTAGCCGCCTCCCTGTAGGCGGCTATTTTTATGCCCGCAAGCCTATCTATCGGGAGTGCGAAGCGCCTCTTTATCGGGAGGGCGAAGCTCCTGCTGAGCCGCAGTCCATCCACATGGTTGCGAGCATCAATGGAGGCGTGGTCTAGTTTATCGGGAGGGCGAAGCTCCTCTTTATCGGGAGGGCGAAGCTCCTGCTGAGCCGCAGTCCATCCACGGTTGGGCCGGTGGACGAAGCATTTGGGATCCACAGCGTACAATCACTTCGTATCGATAAAGAATCCTTTTCGTTCTCCCCGCTCGACCATGCGGCACCGAAAGCCGGGCAAGAAATCAACGATGGTATGGTTGACCATGATGTGGCAGACACCATCGCTGACCGTCCGGGACAGCGCTCTGTAGGAGTGACAACGTGTTTTGGCCGCTGTTGTGTCAGCCGAAACAACCGCGCGGTCTTGGGCTTTATCCTGCAGCACGTCTTGGTAGCTGACCAACGACTTGGTCTCGCGGCCGGTCTGCCCCCGATTGGAGCCGCCCAGAAACATTTCAATCACCGTCCGCTCGCGCTGCCGGGCGGACCGGCTATCAAGCACCAGACCGTCCATGTCGCCACCAACAAAGGTCAGAACGAAGTGATCGATTTCGTTCACATTTGCGCCCATGATTCCGCCTCGTCGGATTCCCAATCCGCAGTAATCGATAGATTAGCTCGGAACTTTGCGTCCCATCAAAGAGTAGGCGATTTCAGCCCAAAACTCCGTCATGCTAAGAGGACAATTTCATGGAATTCATGAAAATCTGGCTGGCTCCAAGAGGAACCCCCCGTTTGAGTGGTGGACTTGTGGGACACGATCGCCGGCGAGAACGGTTTGACGTTGCCGCAAATCTATCATTAAGCCGCTTCAATCGATTAGCTTGCTGATCGGGGATTCCACAATTCCCGTGGCTCCCTTGGCTTTCAGCTGGGGCACGATATTGCGGACCACGGATTCTTCCACAATCGTGATCACGTCGACCCAATCAGGATCCGAGAGCGCCGATATCGTCGGTTTTTGTAGCGCCGGCAAAATCGCCAACACGTCGTCCAAGTGCTCGCGGGCCACGTTCATCATCAACCCGACTTTTCCCTCGGCATTCAAACAGGACAGCAACATCAGTGAAATGTTATCCAGTTTGGTTTTCTTCCAGGGATCGGTGTAAGCATCTTTGTTGGCGATGAAACGCGTTGTGCTCTGCAGCACTTCGTCAACAATCCGCAGATCGTTGGCCCGCAGTGAGCTGCCTGTCTCGGTGACTTCCACGATCGCGTCGGCAAGCTGTGGCGGCTTGACTTCGGTAGCACCCCAGGAAAACTCGACACGGGCCTGAACGCCGTGCTGGGCCAGGTAACGTTCCGTCAGCCCCACCGCTTCGGTTGCGATCCGTTTGTCGGCCAGATCCTTGACCGTTTGCACCGGCGAGTCATTGGGCACGCACAACACCCAGCGCACTGGCCGACGGCTGACTTTGGAGAACACGAGTTCGCAAATCTCGACGACATCGGCCTGAGTCTCCAGCACCCAGTCGTGCCCGGTGATGCCGGCATCCAGCACGCCTTGCTCGACATACCGGGCCATCTCTTGGGCTCGAATCAACAGGCATTCAATCTCCTCGTCATCAATCGTGGGATAATACGATCGCGACGAGAACTTGATGTTGTATCCGGCCCGCTCGAAAAGATCCGCGGTTGACTGCTGTAAACTGCCGGCGGGAATTCCCAGCTTCAATAGATTCGGTTTGATCATCGCTCAGTTTTTCTTGTACACCTGCTCTGGGTCGAATAGCCGTTGGCCGACGACGCGAGGCTCATCGGCATCCGGGACCACCTGGCGAAAAAAGCAACTGCGGTAGCCTTCGTGACAGGCCGCCCCGCCGATTTGATTCACTTTGATCAACAGTGTGTCGGCATCGCAGTCAAAGAAAATCGCCTTGACTTCCTGCACGTTGCCGCTTTCTTCGCCTTTCCGCCACAACCGATCACGGCTGCGGCTGTAATAGCAGACGCGTCCCGTTTTCAAAGTTTCGGCATACGCTTGTTCATTCATGTACGCCAGCATCAGCACATCACCGGACGTATCGTCCTGTGCGATCACGGGAATCAAGTCACTCTTACTAAAATCGGGCCCGTTCACGACGAACTCCTGCGGGAACTGGATAAAGGCGAAGCGGTCTTGGAAAGAAGGGTCAGGCACGGGTCAGCCAGCAATAGCCCAAAGGGTGCTTCGCACGATTGGTGCCTGCCCGCTTTTTTCTGTCTGGCCGCTTTTTCTGTCGAAAGGATAACAACCCAGTCGTCGCCAGCCAACGCGGTCAAAAAAACCGGGCGAAGTGATCGGTAACGCGGTCACGGCTTCATCCTATACTGGTACCTTTCCGGGTCCATGCCCGTCGTGTTCTCAGACCATTGCCAAATCAGGGGGAGTTGCCGGCGGTGATCAGATCCACAATATCGGCGTTCGCGCTCGGCGCATTGTCCGTCCTTTCACTTCAATCGTTTGCAGAAGACGTGCGACCGCATATTACCGTTCGAGGAGTTTACGGCGGCGTCCCGGTTGAATTGTTGGATCGGGGATCTCTCAAAGACTACGGCATCAATGCCATCTTCATGGGCTCGGCGAGCATCAACGCGGAGCGCGTCGCCTTACTGAGGCAACAGGGCGCAAAGGTCTTTGCCGAATTCAACACCATGCATGTGGCCGGATACCTGAAAGACCATCCCGATGCGGCGCCCATCGGAGTCGACGGAAAGGTCTGCCCGCCGCCACAAGGCTGGCAGGGCGTTTGCCCAACTCATGTGGATTATCGTAAGTTTCGCATGGACGCCTTCCGCAAACTGCTGAGCGAATACGAGATCGATGGCATCTGGCTCGACTACCACCATAGCCATGCCAGTTGGGAGCGGGCGGTTCCCGAGATGCCGGACACCTGTTTTTGCCAGCGATGCATTGAGCAGTTCAAACGCCAGACGAAGACTTCACTGCCCGATGTAGATGCACCGCAACTCGCACGCACGATTCTCGACCAGCACAAACCAACCTGGGTGCAGTGGCGCTGCGATGTCTTTACCGATTGGGTCCGCGAGTTCCGGTCGATTATCGATCAGACGCGGCCGCAAACTTTGCTTGGCACCTTTCACTGCCCTTGGACTGATTCTGAGTTCGACGGTGCGTTACGCAATCAACTTGCGATCGATCTCAAGGCACAGGCCAAGTACATCGATGTGTTTAGCATCATGCCGTACCATGCTCGCTTCGGACACGCGGCTGACCCCTCGTGGATTTCTCGACAGACGGCATGGTTGGGGGATTACCTGGGTATCAAAGGTGACGCAGGTGAGCGTCATCAGATCTGGCCGATCGTGCAGCTGTCCGACTGGGGCGAGTCTGTTTCGGTTGATCAGGTCCGCACGGTGCTTGACCACGGCACCCGTCGACCAGCCACGGGCGTGATGGTTTTCAACTGGGGATCATTGAAACGGCAGATGCCCAAAGTGGAAGCCATGGGAAATTTCTACCGATCGATTCGCCCCTGACCCATCACCAATGGTGTGGAGTCAGTATCCAGCGGTCGGTGTCCAGGATGCCGCAACGCCGCGTGCAAATCGCACCGACAACAATCAAGTACCGGCTGCCTGCTTGAAGTTGAAGTACTGATTCGCCAGACCAGTCGAGCAGTTCTCCGTCTTTGACGGCACGCCAGTCGTGAAGATGCCCACTTAGCATCACCCGTTGAGTGCAAACCCCAAAGCTTTCCACCGCATCTTCGATCGCCTCGGGAAATCGACGCAGGTACCAGAGTTGGCTTTCCTGGTGCGGATCGAATTGCGGGAACACGTGGCTGACAAGAACGTCTCCCAATTCCAACACCGG
>JBFJVZ010000173.1:0-14832 GCA_041623895.1 Pirellulaceae bacterium
GGTAACTGGGAGGGCGAAGCTCCCGCTGAGCCGTGGTGCTCGCGACAAAGTGCGGCTCGGCGGGAGCCTCGCCCTCCCGTTTTGAGACAAAGCACTAGCGTATGAAAACGAACTCTCGAACATTCAATAAGCTCCACAAGACGTCCCGCATCCCTTCCTCGCGTGAAGGTGCTCGGTCGACATGTTCAGTTTGGATCCGCACTTCGTCGCTCGTTGGATAACGCGACAACGCGGCAAGATAGAGTTCTTGGATCACATGCCGATTGTCGTTGGTTGACTTCAGCAGTTTGGGCAGCCGCCCTTTCGGGTCACTCAGCCTCGTCAGAATCTCGTCATCGTTAACCAAATACAGAGCCTGCGCCACCGACGGTTCATTAGATCGTTCGCAGTCACAGGTCTTCTCGCGTGCAGGACGACCGAAGACTTGCATCGGGTACCCGCCGCGACCGAGAGAATAACGAACCGGGGGACTCGCTTGCCCGACGGCCCGCCCGGATCGCCCCTCGGGTAAACGGCCGTAATTGTTGGCCACGCCCGTCGCGCTCGCGATCGCATCAATCAGCACTTCTGCCGGCAACCTACGTAAGCGGGCGTGTGAATAGTTTCGCGTGTCCGATCGATTCGATGCGTTCGGCTTCCAAGAAAGCTGGTAGGTGCGACTGTTCAAGATTGTGCGGTGAAGATGCTTCAGATCAAAGCGATGCTCGACGAAGTCTTCGGCAAGCCAGCGGAGTAGTTGTGGATTGGAAGGCGGGTTGCCGAGATTGAAATCGTCCGCGGGGTTGACGATGCCGACACCAAAATAATGATCCCACAAGCGATTCACGATCGCGGGCGCAAAATACGGATTATCGGGCGACCGCATCCACTGCCAAAGGGAAACGCGTAGGTCTGGGCCACCTTCAACGTACTGTATCACGTCGCCACCGAGTAATTTTGGCGGCGTCTTCTTGATGGTCGTGGTGTATCGCCAAGTCACACCCGCTTGGACCTCTTCGACGCCATAGCCACGCCCACCACTCTTCTGTTCTTCGCCGGTCGCCGGATCACAGAAACGCGTCAGCATGAAGAAGGATTGGAAGCCTTCAAAATCTTTCTGCGTCCAGCGATCGAACGGGTGGTTATGGCACTGTGCACATTCCAACCTTAATCCGAGAAACGAATTTGCTGTCTGCAGTACCATTGTTTCGGGCTTGCGTCGTTCAACGTTGATCCAGAACAAATCCAGGGTTTTGCGTTTGGCGTAGATCCCGTCGTCATAGTTGTAGCGGCCGGAAATATTGTTCAGCACCGCCGATTTTTCAGCCAGGAACTCCTCGCGTGAACGTCCCTCCAAGCTGGTCGCACAGATGAACCCGTAGACGAAATCGTCATAGGGGACATTACGCCTCAGCTTGTCCTCAATCCACTGTTGCCAAACCCAATTCCATTGCTGAGGGTTTCGTGAAATGTATTTTGCGTTGCCGGTCCAATCTGAAAACTTCATCCCCCAATACATGGCGTATTCAGGCCGGTCCAGAAGCTGATTGATCAGCGTCTGTCGCTTTTCTGGATCGCCATCAGTAAGAAACTCGCGAGCCTCATCCACCGTCGGCAGTGTACCGATAACATCAAGGTAGGCACGCCGCAGGAAGTCTTCGTCGCTGCATAGGTCGGACGGATGAAGGTTAAGTTTTTGAAGCTTGTCAGCGACGAAGTCGTCGATTCGGTTGTGATGCGGGAACGGAGGAAAGGGTCTGCCAATGTCGACCGCTGGAACGAGAATCTGTGTGCTGGAAACGCTACCCGCATACTGGGCAATGACCGCCGTGTCACCGGTCCTGCCAACCTGGACTGCGCCGTCGGAATCGATCGTAGCGATGCCGTCGTCATTGCTTGAAAAAGTGGCAAGTGCAGTCACATCTTCATTACTGCCGTCGTCAAACCATGCCAGGGCACGAACGGATTGAGCTCGGTCGCGATCAGTGAAGACGAGTTCGGCAGGCTGCAATTCAAATCGGATCACTTTCGATTCGTGATCTGGATCAAACTTCGCTCCAGCGGCGATCCAAGCGCGAAATACGTTGTATTGCCAACTCCCCGCCTTCATCCGCTCGCCGCCCTCGTGGTTGTTTTCAGAGATGGGCTTCTTGAGGACCAGGCTCTCATCGGGCGATTCCAGGTTGGCGCGAGGCCCATCACCTTCGCTCAGTTCATCTGTTTCCAATAACTCCTGCCGGTCTTTTTCCGGCTCGAATCCGAACAAGCTCAAGCGAAAACCGTTCTGCCCCTGAAACGAACCATGACAGCTGCGCATATTGCAGCCAAGCTTGGACAGGAGCGGCACGACGTGTCGCCGAAACTCCGGCGTGTGTATTGTTGTCGAATCCGACCAGCGCTGTTCTGCACTCGGTACGGCCGTGGTCTCGCTGGACAATGCGCGTGGACCAAGACACAACCCCATAAGCGACAGTGTGAAAATTAACGACGCGCGCACAATTGCTCCCAAAGAATTGCCGGATTCGCTTCCCGTTATCGTACACGAAACGGCAACGATGATTCGGAATCCGGCCGGAGCCCGACCCAAGTTTGCACAACCCATCAGAAGGCTGGCTCGTGCTAGATGTCCTTAGATTTGGCAGGTTATTGGTATTCGTTGGCGTTGCATCGCGCGGACTCAACGCAACTGCTATCCAACCTCGATGTTACGTATCGCTTAAGCGAAATCCACTGGACGACGAATCTGCCGCGTATCGGCGATGAATCCGCACACTGGACGCCAAGTTTCGCGTTGGCTCCGCACTACGGCGCGGCTTAGACCAACTCCTGCATCGGTTCATGGCCGGGATCGACCGGATAGCGCGGTGTGCCCGACCCGTCGAAGATACGATCGCGGTGCGCGTTGAGCCCCATGTTGTGGTAAAGCGTGGCGAACACCTCCTGAAATTTGACGGGGCGCTTCACGGGTTCCTCACCGTACTTGTTGGTTTCGCCGATGACCTGGCCGGTTCGCATGCCTCCGCCCGCTAGCACGCAGGCGTTCGCGCGCGGCCAGTGATCGCGGCTATTGTTATTGTTGATCTTTGGCGTGCGGCCGAATTCGCCCCACATCACTACGGACACATCTTTATCCAGGCCGCGCTCGTGTAAATCGGTGACCAGCGCCGAGAGAGCTTGATCCAACAACGGGAACTCCTCACGCGAACGAGGGAAGTTCATACCATCGCCGCCGTGCCAGTCCCAGCGACTGTAATTCAAGGCGACATACCTGGCTCCGGCTTCCACCAATCGCCGCGCAATACAGAAATTCTCGACCATCTTTGGCGCACCGTCGCGCTGGAATTTCTCGTCGCTCTTTCCGTAGCGGGCGAGAATCTTCGGGTCTTCCTGGGATAAATCCAACGCATCGCCAAGTTTGGAATCTGTCAAGATTCCCATCGCTTGTTGCATGTAGGCGTCGACTCCATCCATCTGACCGGATGCATCCGCACTGCGTCGGAATCGATCGAGTGCTGAACGTAACTGTTCGCGATCGCGCAACCGTTCCAGGGTGATTCCCTGCAGCACCATGTTCTCCGACTTTTCCCGCGCCTTGCGACCGACCAGATTGAAAGGGTTGTGTCTGGCCCCCAGAAAACCGGCGGCGCCGGGCTCGCCCCAGGTGCGGTTGCCGGTGGTGTACATCATTGCCAGGTTCGGCGGCACGGCCTGATTCGCAGGTCCAGCCAATCGCGACACCCAAGCTCCCGCTGAGGGCCAACCGCCAGCGGGTCCGCGGTCATTTTTCTTGCGACCGGTCATGCATTGGTAGCAATCGTGTGCGCCGTCGGAATCCGCTAAGGAGCGCACGATCGCGAACTTGTCCATCATCTTGGCGATGCGCGGAAACAGTTCACAGATTTGGATGCCTGGAACATTCGTGCTGATCGGTCTGAACTCGCCACGGATTTCGACCGGTGCGTTTGGTTTCAGATCCCACATGTCCAGATGTGATGGACCACCGGGAAGGTAGATGTTGATGATCGCTTTGTTGGAACTGCCGGTGCCGGCGTGAGCTTCCATCTGAAGAATTTGGTTCAGCGCCAGTCCGCCCATGGCAGCCCCGCCGACTTGCAAGAAACCGCGGCGAGAGACGCCATCACAAAAACCTGATCTCTTGATCGGTCGTCCGAGAATGGTCAGCATGTTGGTTGTCCTTATTCACGCGGATTTCATCGCATCCGTATCATATCAAATTTTGTTAACGGCCATTATCCCGATTTCAACAAAGCTGGAATCGGATTCCCGCTGCTGGCGGGGTCGGTAAAGCCATTCGGACTTAGACGCGAAGCGGGATTGATGTCCATCGCTGCAAAAAGCGTGGCGGTGAAATCCTCGAGCGTTACCGGATTGGCTTTAACGTAAGCGGCGTGCTTATCGGACTGGCCGTAGACAACGCCGCCCTGAACTCCGACTCCCGCGAGCATGGCACTGTAACATCCAGGCCAATGGTCGCGGCCGATCCGCTTGGCCCCTTTGCGGATCACGGGCGTCCTGCCGAATTCACCCACCAGAACCACCAGCGTGGAATCGAGCAAACCGCGGTCTTGTAGATCTTCCAACAAGGTCGCAACCGCCTGATCGGTGCGCGGCAATGCGAAAGGCAACCCGTTCCAGCCGTCTTCGAAAATGCCAACGTCGGCGTTGCCGTGCATGTCCCACGTTTCGACGCTGACAAACTTTTCGCCCACGCCAAGTCCGGTCCAGGCGACGACGTTGACCAGCCGAACGCCGGACTCAATCAGTCGGCGGGCGAGCAACAAATTCTGTCCCAGCGGATTACGGCCATATCGATCTCGGACTCTTGCGTCTTCCTTGTCGACGTCGAACGCCTGTTTCGCCGCGCCGTCACGGAGTAACTCGAACGCGCGTCGTTGATGCAGATCGATGGCATCGTATTCGGCCGTACTGGCCAACGGCGAAAGACCTTGCAAGCCGTGTAGTAATTGACGCCGCCCGTTCAATCGCTCCGCCGTGACGCCTTGAGCGTCGAACGCGCGAACGCGAAAGTTGGGGGATGCGGGATTGTCGTCGTGTTTTTCGCCGATCAACATCGGGGCGTAAGCCAAACCGAGACGTCCGCCAGTCAGATAAGTGTGATCCGGTGGAGCGGCTCCGCCGCCGAACTTTTGCAGCCACACATGGGCGGGGACGTTGGCTTGCGATGGACGCAGTTTGGTGACAATTGCGCCAAACGACGGGTCGTCGGCTGCCGGATTCTCGCGACCAGCCAGGTACATCGAATTGGCTTGTTTGTGATCGGACTGTTGATGCGTCATCGAACGAACAACCGCATACTGCTGCGACAACCGAGCAAGACGCGGCATTAACTCGCATATTTGAAACCCTGGAGTCGCTGTCGAGATCGGTTTGTACGGACCTCGAATCTCCTGCGGCGCGTCGGGCTTGATGTCCCAGGAATCAAGCTGGCTCAATCCGCCGTACTGATGAATGAAGATACAAGACTTGGCGTCGGCGTCGGCTCCCTTGGCTCTTTGTCTTAATTCGTCGGCTTGCAGCAAGTCCGACAGCGTCAGTCCCAGAGCGCCAATACCGCCAGCTTGCAACAGTCGCCGTCGCGATAACAACTGGCGTGATCGGTGATCGAGCTGGTGCTTAGGCATGGTGAAATACAAGGCCTCATTTCGATGCTTGCTGATTTGGTTCCGACGTTGGGATGGGAGGCTCGAAATTGATGATCGTCTGGCCGTTCTCATTCCAGACACGGACGATACTGTCCTGGCCACCCGCTGCGATGACTTTCCCATCGGCGCTGGAGCGGACACTGTACATGAAGTCAGCCGGGCCGCCGTAGTCCCGGACATTGCCGCCACCGGTGTTCTTGGCGCTGATTTTCTTGTCGCCCGAGCTGCACATCATGTTGTCGCTCGAGCCCATGAACTCGATCGAAGTGACTTCCTTGTTGAAACCCTGAATCGTTTTGGTTAGCTCGCCGGTCCGAAAATCCCAAACCTTGACGGCTTTGTCGGCGCCGCAGGTGGCAAGCACGCGACCGTCGGCTCGCCAGCTTACGCCCAAGACATGATGTGTGTGACCTTCAAACGATCGCACATGCTCTCCAGTGGAAACATCAAAAACCTTCATGTACCGGTCGGATGCACAACTGGCGATGTGCTTGGCGTCGGGCGAAAATTCCACGCCCAAGACCACATCGCTGTGCGAGTCCGCGAAATGACGGATCAACGAACCGGTTTCCACGTTCCAAATCTTCAGCTCGCCGCTGCGAGACGGTTCGCCTCCGCCGGTCGCCAAGATTTTGCTGTCGGGGCTAAAGTGAAGCGACGTAACACGATCGACCAGTTGGTCGGGTTTGTCGTGCGCGCCGATGGTTCGCGCCAATTGCCAAACCGGTGTCGCGCTCCAGACGACCAGAGACTTGTCGCTGCCGGCCGCAATCAGGCTGCCCTCACCCGCTGCGAATGCCAAGCCGACCATGGGTGACTGACTTGTGATGGTAGCGATTGATTGACCGGTCTCGCCACTGAACGTTCGAATCAATGGATCTTCGCCGGCGATCGCCAGCTGCAATCCATCCGGCGAAAAGGCGACGGCCCGCATCGGTTTGCGCTGCTGAGCCGCAGCAGCCGTCAACTCTTGTTGGACGGCCTGCTGGGCGGTTTGCAGTTGTTGGTGAGCTTCTTCCTCCCTTTTATGATCCGCTTCGGAAACAGGGATGGCGTCAGCCGCAATCTTGACCAATTCCTTGGATCGGATCACCGAGCGCTTGGCTGCTTCTAATGCGCGCTCGGCAGCATTACGCCCGTCGATCAGCTTCTGGGCCGCGTTGGTTTTGTTCTTCAGATTTTCCTGGGCCTTCTTGAGCGCCTCCTGAGCCGATTTCAGCGCCGCGTCCGCATTCTTTTTCGCTTCCTGAGCGGCCTTGTGTTTTGTGTCGGCTTCCTCGACCGCCTTCGTCACCTTTGCTTTGGCATCCTCGTCCGCTGCGCCATCGCCCAATGTTGTGGCCGCATCGGCCTGCGCTTTTTTCAATGCTTCTTCCGCTGCCTTCAAATCTTCGTCGGCTTTCTTTTGTGCCGCTTCCGCCGCTGGAACCTTGGGCTCTGCTTCCTTCAACGCCTTTTCAGCTGCCAGCATTTCTTCTTCGGGTTTTTTGGCAGCTTCGATTTTCTTTTTGAGATCTTCTTCGCTCTTGGTGACGCTTTCTTCTGCCTTCTTTGAGTTGTCTTCTTCAGACTTCTTACGCTTGTTGGCTTCATCAAGATCCTTCTTGGCGTTGTCCACTCGCCGCTTCCCAACCGCAACGGCCAGGTTCGCCTGATTGACCTTATGTTTCAAGGATGTCGTGTAGTCCAGTTCAACAATTGGTTGACCGCTGTCCGCATCCCACAGTTTGGCGGTGCCGTTGTCACTGACAGTGGCGATTCGTTTTCCATCAGGACGAACCGCGATCGCGGCTACCGGTCCGCCGTGCGAGAATTGGCGAATCACGTTGCCGCTGCCAGCGTCCCAGCGACGGACACTTGCGTCTTGACTGGCCGAGACAACATGAGTCGCAGTACCCGGCATGACGGCCAAGCCGGTGATCCGCGCGGTGTGCCCCTTCAATTCCTTCACGGGCTTAGGTGCTTCGCCTTCTGGAGTGTCGCCCGCTTGAAAGTCGACACTCCAGGTGCGGATGACGTTATCTTCTTCCGCAGTCACGATCTGTTTGTCTGCTGCTGCAAACGTGATTGCGGTCACTGATGACGGCGTCGCCGCTTTGGCGATTTCTTGTCCGTCGGCCGTATTCCAGATGCGGTAAGTTTTGTCGGCACCGCCGGAGACGAGTTGACTGGCGTCGGACGAAAAACTAAGACCGTTGACCGCACCTTCATGCCCGGCCAATGAGTGCGTGACGGTCCCACTGGCCAAATCGACCAATTTGATGTTGCCATTGTCCTCGGCGACAGCAAGCAAGCCTCCGTCATTGCTGCAAGCCATTGCAAGGACTGCGCCGTCCGCTTTTGGGAGTTCGGCTTGGCGGATTCCATCAGTTCGTTTCCAGAGTTTGACAGTCCGATAACCGCCGGAAGCCAGCCACTCGCCGTCGGGGCTGAATGCCAGCGACTGCACGAGGTCAAAGTGAGCAACGCCTGGTTTGTCGTAAGTTCCTGACTTGACCATGTTGGGATCTGTCAGTCGGCCGATCAACATTTTGCCGGGCACATGGTACATGAAGATCTGATTTGCGCGGCTGGCTGCCAGGTAGTCACCATTTGCCGTAATCGCAACGGCATAAATCGGATTCACGCGGGCCGGTAGCGGTTGCCAATCGGGCGCTGCTGCGATTCCCAAAACTTCGCCTTTGGCACCCTGGTCGATCCAGAGTTTAAGGAGTCCCAACTCCTGCGGCGTAAGGTTCCGTGCACCGACTTCGTTGTCATCGGGCGGCATGAAAGATTCTTCGATGTGGGCCGCGGTCTGAAAGATGAGGCTGTCAGCGCTCTTGCCGGCAACCACCGCCGGACCTTCGCTGCCCCCTTTTAGAATCGTTTGTGGCGTTTCGAGAATCAGATCGCTTTCTGAATTCGTTGAGCTGTGACAGGCAAGGCAGTTGCGGCGCAGGATCGGCAGGATCTCTTTTTCAAAGTCGACGGGACCCTCATCCACCGCTGTCGCGACTTCCAGTGCTTCGTCCGCCCAGGTTTGAACAGTGGGAGAACAAATGATGGCGATGACCAACCAAAATCGAATGCGGTTCGTTTGCATGTTCGTCATAATGAGAGATGCACTAATTCTTGCTTAATTTCATGTAGGCCAGGACGGGTCCTGGCACCGTGATCAAGTTCAATTCCCGCCAGGACGGGGTCCTGACCTACGAAAAACTTAGTTACTTGCGGCTTGCTGGACCTTATCGATGGTCAGCGTCAACTCGTCCGTCGTATCGATATTCACGTTATTGAATTTCAATTTGGTACGAATTTTCAGCACGTGAGTTCCCGGTGTGGCGTTGGCGGCTAACTGCAATTCCAATTTGCCGTCGGTCTTGCCTTTGTCAATATTTAGCGGCTTGGCCGTGATGCCGGTGACTCCGCCCGGCAGCTCAACGGTGACGTCGACCCGATCATCGAAATCGAATTTCTTTTCGATCGTTGCGGCGACTTCTGTTTTGTCACCCTGTTTCAGTTTAGGCGGGGCGCTGAGTTTGAGTGTGACCGGCGAAGCGACCACTTTCAGGCGAACGGGAGTGGAAACGAAGGGGATGTTGACATCCCGAGGCTTGTTCTTGTTTTTGGTGTCAGTCAGCTTCTTGTCAGTCTCTTGCTTGCGCTGTTGGGCTCGTTTGGACAGGGCATTGAGTCGCTGAGCTTCTTCCTCCGCCTTTTTGACTTCATCGGCCAGCGATTGATTCTCCGTTTCCTTCGCTGCGGCTTCCTGGGCTTTGCGAAGATTCTCCTGGGCCTGCTTTTCCGTTTCAGTAAACTGCTTCACAACTTCTTCCAGTCGTTTACTTTCTTCCTCAGCTTTTTTAATCGCTTCCGCGTCGCCCTTGTATTTGTATTTCGCGGTCCCGGTTAGATAGACCGTGTGAGTTCCGGCGGGGAAATTCTGAGCGGTGACTTCCAGCGGATACGTGCCTTCGTTGCCCTTGACCACGGTTTCCTTCAAGTTCACACCGGAGACTCCGACCATTTTCATTTTCAAGTCGTCGGGGATGTCTTCGCCGCGAACTGCTTTAATTGGAATCTCCAGCTTGCCGCCGCGTGAGGTTTCCAGTGGTTTTCCGTCACCCAATTGAACCGACAGCGGAGCCTTGTTTCGATCGAGGACAGCGAGAGTCACGTCGCTGACGATGCGGACCACGGGTTGCTGCTGTTGTGCATTCTGCGTGCCCCAAATGAATGCGCTGCCACGCGCCTGCCGAGTTACTTCGCGGTCTGCGATCTTTGCCTTGCCAATGACGCGGATTGGTCCAGACCAGGCCGTCGCATTCTCGGCTGCACTGAAGATCAGCGTCACCTGATTGACTTTGCCGCCGGCGACTGCGCCGTGACAGATGACACCAGCGGGAAGCCCTTCGGCTGAGATTTCCACCTCTCCGTCAAAACCATGTTGACGGATGATGCGGACAGAGATCGTGGTATTGCCGCCACGCGGCAGGATCGTTGCTACGGGCGTCACCTTGTTCCGGTCAGCCGAAGCAGGCGACGCAAATGCCGTCAGCTGGAAGTCCGGTTGTGGTGGGCGGATCAGCAAGCGGTAGACGAAACGCGGATCATTGTTTGTGTTCCCAAACAAATCCTTGACGGTGACCCGATACGTTGCGTCGGCGTCGACGGTTAGTTTGTAACTAGGATCACTGCGGCTGATATCAAAATAAGCATGCACTGAATTGGCGTCCGGTGCGCTGGCGCCGTCGTCAACTTCAGCAACCAAACTGATCTGCTGTTCGCCTTTTTCGTTGGTGGTGACTTTTTCGATCAGCATGTGAGGGTCGGCAGGAACACCCAACCGGCCGGACAGCAACTCAAGCCAGTAAACTTCTCCTTGTTTCCCGTCGAACAAAATCACATCACGGTCGCCACGCGGATAAAACTGTCCGACGAACTCGCAGGGAGTGTCGACCTGTTGCGCTTGATTGTCTTGATCGTTGGGTTCCTTTTCCAACGTAACCGGCGCAGTGGCGTATCCAATTGCGACGGCATTTGACTTGCCCTGTGGCGTTTCAAGTTGAAATAGTTTTCTGGCAAGCGACGAACTCGTGGGCGTTTCCAAAATGCTCACATCGAGATCATGGCTGGCGGGATCACCCATGGAAACATCGACCGCGATTTCCTCGACGAGGTTGTCGGCGACGACCATGCCACCAGCGTCTTTGCCCCCCGGTAGATGATGGCCATAGATCGTAAATTCCCCGGTTCCACCGGGCGCTGCGACAGGCGGGAACACAAAAGAAACAAACGGTCCCTCGTGCACCGATAACCGATAGAAATACTCGCCGCCCCCGTTGTATTCAAAATCGTAGACACCGACGTAGTAGTCGCCGTCCTCCGGCGCAACGAATTCGATGATTGGATCCCGCCCAGCGACATCGCGAACACCCTTAATCTGCACGCCGTCGGAGTTGTACAACACGAGCGTTGCATCAATGCGGGAATCGATCCGCTGCCCGTAACAGTCGATCAACAGACGCTGCGCCTGTTTCGCGCTGAATTTGTAAAAGTCGAAATTGCCCGCCTCGACAAAGCCAGTCACTGCTACTCCCAGCGGTAATTCCATCGCCGATTCGCGAGTACGATGGTTACCGGATTCGGCGATGATTTCCAAATTTCCGACGGCAAAGGCGCGCGGGTTCGTCGTGCCAAGAGGCCCTGACGCCCTGACTTCATAAACACCCGGCACGACATCGCTCGCGATTTTTACGACGAATTGTCTGGCGATTGGCAGAGCAGTCGTGTCGATCTCGTCTGGTTCAGACAACTTTTGCGTCGCCGTGATTCCTGGGTTGGTGAACACCAACTTGTCGGATTCGTCTAGTTCAGCACCACTGATGGTGACTTCGATTTCTGATCCGATCTTTGCAGCTGCCGGCGAGATCAGGTCGAGTCGTGATGCGGGCAATTGCGCCAGCAGCGGTTCGCACGACAAAGCGATTCCAATGACGACGACCATTCTTGCCAGTTGCGTCATGGCTTCTCCGGTATCAGGTGGGGCAGGTGGCAGGATCGATGATCGAACCGGTGAGGTGGGATTTGGGAAACGTTTGGAAATAATTTCGTGGTTCACGCTCCCGCTTGCGGGAAGGTGAAGAACAAACAGCGAACTTGCTTCGAACGTCTCCTTAGTGGTTAAACAGGAACTCTTTCGTATTAATCAACGACCAGATGATATCTTCATAGGCGGCTCTCACGTTCGTCTGGTGCTTATCAATGTGGGCGAGTGCGATTGTGATTTCTTCGGGATCCGGCTCACGTGACAATGCTGTCAGGTACAATTCGCCGATCTTGGCCACATGTTCGCGCTTGTCATCAGCCAGTTGAACTGAGCGGCCACTGACTAACTTGGCTTGAATCTCTTTGGAATTTAATAGAAGCAGATGCTGAGCCAGATTGGCGTCGCCAGTTCGTTCGCATTCGCAAGCGCTGGCCGATTCGGGCCTGCCAAAAACGGTCAGGAAATAGGAATCAAAAGCGTTGTCGGGCAATTGAACCGCACGTGTTCCGGCCGGCAAGCCGGCGAACTGGGTGGGCGTGGCCGTTAATACGTCAATCGAATCGAGTAAGACCTCGGCCTTCAGCCGTCGCGGATAGTAGCGAGAGAAGTTTTGCTTGTCGTTCTCGTTGTAATCGTTCGGCGTCGCGCTCAACTGATAGGTTTGCGAATTCGCAATCGTACGGACCAGGTGCTTCAGATCAAAACCCGACTCGATGAAGTCCGCTGCCAACGCATCCAGCAAGGCCGGATTTGAAGCCGGATTCGTGACGCGCATGTCATCTTCCGGATCGACCAGGCCGCGACCGAAAAAGTGTTTCCAATAACGATTGACCAATGCCCTGGCGAAGAACGGATTGTCGGGCCGCGCCATCCAATCGGCCAGTTGTTCGCGAGGATCGACGTCGGCCGGAATATCAAAGGCAGCGGCCCCGAGTCCAGTCGGCTTCACGCTTTGTCCCGTTTTCGGATTTATCGCCGACGCGACGCCGCGGCGGTGAAAGATTCGCGAGCGTTGCGTATCCGACGGTGAAGGCTTGCGTCCAACTCGCGAGAAGAAAGCGGAAAAGCCGTAATAATCGTCCTGGCTCCACTTCTCAAACGGGTGGTGGTGGCACCGCGCGCATTGGATGCGAAGACCGAGGAATAATTGCGCCGTGTCTTCGAGTTGCGCTGACTGGTCTTTGACCTCGTTATACCAATTCACCGGCGGATTGTACTGCGAATCGCCCGAGGCAGTGATCACTTCACGCACAAATTGGTCGTAAGGTCTATTCTCCATTAAGCTGCGTTGAATCCAGTCATGGAATCCATACGTATGCATCTTTCTGGCGTTGTTTGCCCGTTTGTTGCGAAGTACGGCGGCCCATTTGTTGGCGAAATAGTCTGCATAGTCAGAACTGGCCAACAAACGGTCAATCGCTCTCGCCCGTTTGGAAACGTCCTGATCCGCCAGAAATTGCTCTGTCTCCGCTTGGTTCGGTAAACGACCAGCGATGTCAATCGTTACCCGCCGCAGGAATGTTCCGTCATCGGAAACTTCCGAAGGTGGCAGGCCCAACTCGATCAGTTTCTTAAAGACCAGATCATCAATGTATCCGCTGGATGGCGGAAGATTGTCGACCTTGATACCCAGTGGAACCGTGCCACGAAATACATCGACGTGTGCCTGGTAACGCATCATCACCGCGACCGTGCCGGTCATTTTTCCCGTCGACACCATCCCCGTTGGCGACACGATGCCCATGTCTTCTTCGTTCGAGTCGAACTGAGTCATACGAGTGACGTCGCGCGTTGACCCGTCACTGTAATGAGCGACGACCAGCAACTGCTGTTTGCCGTCTCGCGGCATGAGACGTTCCTTGGGGAACGCTTCGATGCGAGTGACAACCGGATCGTCCGCTTCGCCGTAGGGCATGCCCTGCTCGATCCAACGGCGAATCATGCGATAGGGCGGCGAATCCACGTCGAACCGTGCGCCGCCGCCATGTGGTAATCCGCCACTCGCCTTCAGGAGCAACAAGCTTCGATCAGGTGCTCCGGGAAACAGACGCCGTCCGCGCAGTTCGTTGACCAGGTGTTCATAATCTTCGGTCGGCTCGAAGCCCAACAGCGCCAGCGCGAAACCGTTTTGTCCGCCGGACTTCCCGTGACAACCACCAGAATTACAACTGTACTTGGTGAAAACCGGCACGACTTCGTTGGGGAAGTTCACCGGTATGTCGGTGATCAGGTCGGTAACTTTAACGATGACCGACGCTTTGATACCGCCAGGGACTTCGGCTTCGATCGTTGCCTCTCCTTCGGCGACGGGTGTCACCCAACCGGTGGTATCGACATTCACGATGCCTGCTGGAGTTACGTGATAGGTTGCCACGTCATTAAGATTACGAATCTGACCGCTGTTGTACTTTCCGCTGATCAACAACTGTTGACTCGCATCCCGGCCGGATAACGTCACCACGCCGCCGACGGCGCGTCCGGTTTCAATCGAGACGGATTGCAATGCACCCGGGTCACCCAGTCCAGGGCGCTCGACGGGTGCAGCGTGGGTGGGGAAAATAAAAAGGGCGGCCAGTAGAATGGCCAAGGCGGGAGACGCGCAGTGGGATCGCATCTTGAGTTTCCTCATCGTGAGTTGGTGGGATGGAAAGTAGCCGTCCTTTCCTCGCTTAATTCTCAGCGAGCATTCTAAACAGTGCCGACGATTATCGCATCAATCGGGCAATCAATCTCGATTTCAACGTTGAAAGGCCGGTAAAAACCGTTGTTTCCGGAGCTATTGCCGGGGGGTATCTCAAGTGGGGCCGGTTCCTACTGGCCACGCATGGTTTCCCTTGGCTGTTAGCAACCGGCCCTACCCGGTGTCAACAAACGGGGTTCCAAATCCACGCGACCACCTTCGGCATTGCTTCGAGGCGTCCTCTGAACACACACGTTGCCCAGTAGAGTGCTTCGGTCGCGATCCCCTCAACGCACAGTTACTCACTCAGGACGGTTTGAGGTGGTGCTGTTTTTGGGGGCCACGCGAGTGCTAAACTCCAGGCCCACTAAGGAAGCCCAAGATGCCACGGAAGAGCCCCACAAAGTCGCCCAAACAACGTCGAGCGTACACCGACGAATTCAAGCAAGAAGCGGTAC
>JBFJVZ010000174.1:0-14677 GCA_041623895.1 Pirellulaceae bacterium
ACAAGAAGACAAGTTTCCCAACCGCCGGGAGGGCGACGCTCCCGCGGAGCCGCCAAACGTTTTCCGACGCTTTGGCTCGGCAGGAGCCTCGCCCTCCCATCAAACTCATGTTGTCATGGACGCCACAAACGCATGCTCGCTATTGGCCACAAAAAATCCCCAGACTACGATGTTTTCACCATCCCAGAGTCGGGCTCTCAGGCCCGGAGAGCGCGAGTGAATTCTGATGAGAACGGTTCAAATTATCCTGGTCCTCAGTTGGTTTGCCGCCAGTCTTTCTTGTGCGATTGCTGCTGCCGATCAACCGCCCAACGTGTTGATCATCATGGCGGACGATTGCACGCACAGTGATCTGCCGCTGTATGGCGGGCAGAATGCAAAGACTCCGCATCTGGATCAGCTGGCGAGCGAGGGCTTAACCTTCAATCGCGCTTACCTGGCCGAGGCGATGTGTCAGCCCTGCCGCGCCGAACTGTACAGCGGTCTGTATCCGATGCGAAACGGTTGCAACTGGAATCATTCGGCCAGCCTGCCGGAGACGCGAAGCATGCCCCACCACCTTGGCCACTTGGGTTATCGCGTCGCTCTGGCGGGCAAAGTCCATGTGCAACCCAAACAGGCGTTTCCCTTCGAGCTGCTTGACGGTTTTGACCGGAGCTGCGTTCGAGACCCAACGTTGCAGCATGATTTGCACGCGACGCGCTCGTTCATGCAGCGCGATGCTGGGCCTTTTTGTTTGGTAGTCGCGCTGGTCGAGCCGCACGTGCCATGGGTGATGGGTGACAAGTCGCAATACCCGCCCGGTAAGATCAAGCTTCCGCCAAACATTGCGGATACTGCCAAAACGCGAGAAGCTTTTTCAAGATATCTGGCCGAGATCACGTACATGGATTCCCAAGTCGGCGATCTGCTTTCGGCACTGAAAACCTGCGGGAAAGCCGACAACACGCTGGTGCTGTTCACGTCGGAACAAGGCTCACAATTTCCCGGCTGCAAATGGACGAATTGGGATACCGGGGTGCACACGGCATTGATCGCGCGTTGGCCCGGCGTGGTAGCGGCGGGCAAACGCACAAATGCACTCGTGCAATACGCCGATGTCTTGCCGACCTTGCTGGACGCTGCCGGCCATCAACCTGATGCGGCGAAGTTTGATGGCACAAGTTTCCTGGCAGTGCTGAAGGGACAGATAGATTCGCATCGACAATATGCTTACGGAACACACAACAACGTTCCCGAAGGTCCTCCCTATCCCGTGCGCAGCATCACCGACGGCACCTATCACTACATTCGGAATCTGCAGCCGGAGAATCTATATATTGAGAAGCACTTGATGGGAATTCAGGGCGACGGCAAGCTGAATAATCCGTACTGGCAAACCTGGATCGGCGAAGCGTGGCGGAACGAAGAGACCTACAAATTGGTTCAGCGTTATCTGCGGCGACCGCCCGAACAGTTGTATCACCTGGAGACTGACCGGTATGAAATGCAAAACCTTGCCGACAGTGATTCGGTTGCGGACATCAAAAGGCAACTGAGTGACGAATTGGATCGCTGGATGAAAGCGCAAGGTGATCCCGGGGCCGAACAAGACACCCATCGCTCGCATCAAGCGGCCCGGAAGGGCGAGCATCGTTTTCGCCCAAAATAGATTTCTTTTTCGGAGGTGCAGCAGACGGCGTAATGTCGGGAAAAGGGTCAGGCACCAATAGCCGGTACGGGCCGAAGGGCGTTTCGCACTATTGGTGCCTGACCCCCTTTTCCCGGTTGCTCGTCCGTTGCCTCTGCCGGCGCGGCCGATGACAATGCAGACTGTGATTTTTCGATCCCACACTGAATCCTTCAGCATTTCCCATGGACCGCAGAAAATTCTTTCATCAAACCGCCGCTGCCGCATCAGTTGCAGCGATCGCCAGTCGCGCCTATGCCGCGCCAAGCACCAAGGCGAGACGTGTGGGCTTGATCGGTTGCGGCTGGTATGGCAAATGTGATTTGCTGCAATTGATGAACATCGAACCCCTTGAAGTGGTTTCGTTGTGCGATGTGGACTCCAGGCTGCTGGGCGAGGCGGCCGGCTTGATCGAGTCTCGTCAAGTATCCAAGCAACGTCCACGGACATACGCCAGCTACCAAGCGCTGCTGGCCGAGAAAGATTTGGACATTGTCTTGATCGCTACGCCTGATCATTGGCACGCATTGCCGATGATTGCTGCTGTCGAAGCCGGCGCCGACGTTTATGTGCAAAAGCCGACGGGCGTCGACGTGCTGGAAAGCAAAGCCATGCTGGACGCCGCCCGTCGCACCGGCCGGGTGGTCCAAGTCGGCACCCAGCGACGAAGCACGCCACACTTGATCGAAGCAAAGCGGCGAGTCGTCGATGAGGGTTTGCTGGGGAACATCGCTCATGCCGAGATCTTTTGTTATTACCACATGCGGGCTCGGGCGAATCCGCCCGATACCGATCCGCCGCCGCACTTGGATTATGAAGCTTGGACGGGTCCGGCTCCGATGCGACCGTACAACGAACTGGTGCATCCGCGTTCCTGGCGGGCTTTCATGGAGTACGGCAACGGGATTGTCGGTGACATGTGCGTGCACATGTTGGATATGGTTCGTTGGCAGCTTGACCTGGGTTGGCCCAACAGTATCAGCAGCAGCGGCGGGATTCTGGTCGACCAGCAATCGAAGGCAAACATCACCGACACGCAAACGGCCGTATTCGCTTTCGATGATTTGCAAGTCGCCTGGACGCACCGCTCCTGGGGTTCGGCACCCGATCCCGAGTACCCCTGGGCCGGCATTATCTACGGCGACAAAGGCACGCTGAAGCAAAGCGTCAACAAATACGAATTCATTCCACGCGGCGGTGGAAAAAGATTGCAGGGCGCAGCGGTGATCGAGGAAGACAAATATCCCAGTGACACCTCGGATAAAGAAAACTGGCGGCTGGAACTACACGTTGCTTCGGCGATTCGCGGCCACATGCGAGACTTTTTGGACGCCATCGATGACCGCAGCCGACCGATCGCCGATATTGAACAAGGTCACATCAGTAGTGCTTCCTGCATCATGGCCAACAACGCGATGACGTTGGGCCGGACACTGCGGTTTGATCCCGAAACGCACACGGTCGTTGCTGACGACCAGGCGACCAAACTGCTGAAGCGACCGTACCGCAAGCCATACATTCATCCGTCGGAAGCCTAAGGAAAATCAAACATCATGCGATCTGCTGCCGCTCTACTGCTGTGCACCTTGGCCGTTCAGCTGTGCGCCGATGATTGGCCGCAGTGGCGGGGGATCAACCGCGATGCGGTGCTCAGTCCCGCCGAGCAGGTTGAAACGTTGCCGCAGCGAATCGTCAAACGAAAGTGGTCGGTGGAGATCGGCGGTGGATACAGCGGGCCGACCGTTGCCGATGGTCGCGTCTATGTGATGGATCGCGGGCTCAGTGGCGGCACTCAGCAAATCGAAAGGATCCTATGTTTTGCCGCCAGCGACGGTTCGTCCGTTTGGGAACACTCGTACGAATCGAAATACACCGTCGGTTACACGGCCGGACCGCGAGCGGCAGTGACGATTCACCAGGGCAAGGCGTTTGCCGTTGGAGCGATGGGGCATTTTCATTGCTTGAATGCGAAGACCGGCGATCTGTTATGGTCTCATGATCTACAGAGTGAATACGAGATTCGCATGCCGATCTGGGGAATCACCGCTTCGCCTTTGATCTATCAGGACTTGGTGATTCAGATAACAGCAGGCGCGAAAGACGCCTGTGTGGTGGCATTTGATATCGAAAACGGCAAGCAGCGCTGGCGATCGATTGACGAGCGGGCCGGATACAGTTCACCAGTTTTGATCAAACAAGGCGACCAAGATGTTGTCGTTTGCTGGACGGGCGAGAGCATTAGCGGGCTTGATCCAAGTAGCGGTGAGGTTTTTTGGAGCATTCCCATGCTGCCGCGGAACATGCCGATCGGTGTGCCGACTCCCGTGATCGACGACAACCTGATCTTTGTCTCGTCGTTTTATGACGGTTCGATGCTGATCGAATTCGACCGCGAAAAGCCGCAGGCCAAACAGTTATGGTTTCGCGTCGGTGAGAGCGAAAAAAACACAGACGCCTTGCACTGCATGATCAGCAATCCCGTGATTCGGGGTGATTACATCTACGGCGTCGACAGTTACGGCGAACTTCGCTGTTTGGAAAAAAAGACCGGCGATCGCGTTTGGGAAGACACCACGGCAGTCAAGCGGAATCGCTGGGCGACGATCCAGATCATCAAGAATGGCGACCGGGAAATCATGTTTAATGAGCAAGGCCAATTGATTTCGGCGACACTTTCGCCGCAGGGCTACACCGAACACTCGCGAGCCGCGTTGATTGCCCCCACGCGACAGCAACTAAATCGTCGCGGCGGTGTGACTTGGGCGCACCCCGCGATCGCCGGTGGGCACATCTATGTAAGAAGCGATAAGGAACTTGTCTGTGCTCCATTGAAGCCTGAGTAAACCTGTCTGCAAAGCGATGACGAATCCTTACCAACCACCGCACGAACAATCTGAGAACCGGATGGCCCAATTGCTGGTTCCCGGAACCTATGTCGGCGGTTTTTGGGCCGTCACGGCGCTGGGAATTTTGGGCGGTGTGCTGGTTGCCGTCTTTATGTTTTTCGGCGATTTCATGAATGGCTCAGGAGTGTTGGCGTGGGTCACGCCGGCGGTTGGCTGGATAGGTGTGTTCGCGATCCTGTTGACGATGCTAACTGGCAGTCAAATTCATGCAGCCACACGAATCTTGTTGCCATTGCTGCTGGCGATTCCGGCTTACATTCTGTATGTGCCGGTTTGCACGTTCAGCGCGATGTTTTCGACATCATTCATGGGTGCCGATGGCTACGGTCCATCGCTTCCCGGTTTGATTCTTGCCTCAGTGGTCGGGTTCGTGGGGATCCTGTTGATTTTTGCGGCCATCCTGCGATATCGATTCAAAAAACGCGTTGACCCGCAAGACTCGGAGGATCCTGGCTTGCCGGCGGTGGGCTCATCCGACTTCACGACTCCCATTGAATGAGCGGTCCCATGAACAAGCCAGTCGTGTCGATTCGACAGTCAATTGCCGCGGCGATTGATCCTCGAGACCGCGCGGACCACGTGATGATCGGAACGACGGATTCGCTTTGTCCCGATTGCATGTCGGTTGTGCCGGCAAAAATCATCACCCGCGGCCGCCGCGTTTACTTTCGCAAACGATGTCCCCAGCACGGTGTTCGCGAAGATTTCGTTTGCAGTGATTCGCAATGGTGGGACCGAGAGGAAGGACACACGCCGTCGGTGCTGCCGCAACTGCGTTCGACAAAAGTGACGCAAGGCTGCCCGCATGACTGTGGGCTTTGCGAAGAACACGAACAACACACTTGCATCGGCCTGATCGAGCTGACCGATCGCTGCAATTTGGATTGTCCGATGTGCTATGCGGTCAGCGGAGCTGGCGGCCAAGACCACTCGTTTGACCAGATCATTGCTTCGTTGGATCGCTTGGTGGAGTGCGAGGGGCGTCCTGAAATCTGCCAACTCTCCGGCGGCGAACCGACCATCCATCCTGATTTTGAGCGGATTGTTGACGAGGCGCTCGCCCGTCCAATCGATTACGTGATGGTCAACACCAACGGGATTCGCCTGGCCAAAGATCCTGGGCTCGTGGAGCATCTGGCTGCCAACCGCGATCGCATCGAACTCTATTTTCAATGGGACGGTGTCGATCGCAGCGACGTGAAACGGATTCGCGGTGAAGACGTGATCGATATCAAACGGCGTGCGCTCGATCGGCTGACGGAGGCCGATATTCATGTCACATTGGTTTCGACGTTGGCGGCCCCGATGTCGGCCGATTTCTATAAATATTTGTGGGAGGAAACGCTCGGGCGGCCAAACGTCACGGGCCTAAGTTTACAGCCGGCGACCTACAGTGGGCGGCATTTGTTGCCCGCAGATTTAGAGGACCGGATCACGTTTCCTGATGTCATCCGGGGTCTAGCCGACGCCAGTGGTGGCATGATTCGCGAAGACGACTTTGCCCCGCTGCCATGCGCGCATCCAAATTGTCATCAGATTTTGCTGGCGGCCCGCGAAGCTGAACAGTTGGTGCCGCTTGGCCGCGCCGCGCCGGTGGCTGAAAACCTGGACTTGATTGCCGGCGGGCTCTGCTTCACGCCGGAGCGGTCAAAGCAACTGGTGCAATTGTTCCTCGATCGCATATCGCATTGCGGCAGTGACTGTGGATGCAGCGATGTGACACAAATCGGCAGCATACCGCAGGCAACGGGCAGTGAGTCGGATGAATTGTTACAACGATTCTTTTCTCGCGTCCTGCTCGGTCAGGCGACGGCCAAGGACTTGTTGCGGGTCACAATCACGAGTTTCTTGGACGCATATAATTTTGATGTTCGCCAGGTCATGAAATGTTGCACGCACCACGTGCTGCCCAGCGGTCATGTGGTACCGTTTTGCGCGTACAACACGCTGTATCGTCCGGGTCATCTGTCGTTGCCGCCACTTGCTACGGAACGCTAGCGTGTTGGGCTCACGATCGGCTTATGCAATCTGCATGCTGCTAGCGACGGTGGTTGCGGCGGTGTTGCTGCGCCGCCGCCAGGCCGGTCTTCAGCTGGATAAAGTTCAAAAGTTGGGGATTGCGATTGGCGGTCTGATTGGAGCGACACTGGCGGCGAAGCTTCCATTCATGCTGGGCGCCGACCCGGCCGCGGGCGTCGTGGCGGCCTGGCTCAGTGATGGCAAGACGATTCTGTGGGCGTTGGTGGGCGGATACGTCGGCGTCGAAATCGCCAAGTGGGCGCTGCACGTTTCCACGTCGACGGGCGATACATTTGTAGTTCCGGTCGCTCTGGCAATCGCGATCGGCCGCATCGGTTGCTTCTTGTACGGCTGTTGTTACGGCATCCAAACCGATCAGAGCTGGGGCATCCGATTCGTGACTGCACCCGATGCGGGAACGGTCTTGCGGCACCCGGCACAGCTGTACGAGATCGCTTTCCATGTCAGTTTCGCTTTGATTGCCTGGTCGGCGATCTCCGCTGGCCGCGAACATGCGACGATGAAGGGCAATTGGATGCCGATGTACATGATTTCTTATGCGACATTTCGTTTCATCAGCGAGTACTGGCGTCCTGAAGCTCACCTGGCAGGAGGACTGACTTTCTATCAGTGGAGCGCCATCGCGATTGGGTTCGGCTTTATTGTCTTGCTGCTGGATCGTGGCGGTCGTCGGAGCAAGACAAGTTGACGTAAGGCAACAATCAATCTGGCCCTACCGCAAGGCCCGCCAGGAGGTCGTGCAGTGTTTAAGTTTTGGGTCAGATCGGCGAGCTTCAGCGAGTCAATCGCAGCCCCAACTTCTCGCACGAACAGCAACACGCGTCACGGCTCATTGAATCAACAAGCCGGTAAGAGCAACGGGGGACCGGCGAAATCCAATTCGGAGAATTGGACGACATTCTCATTTCCGTCCCGGAATTTCCCGTCTTGGGCTGCCAAAATTGCCGCAAAAACTGGACTGCCTGCCGGGTATCGGACAAAGTGGGCGGAGTGGTTATTTTAGTCCTCTTCAACACTTCGTCCTCGTGGCTGGTATGAATGCGTGATGCACAGAATCCTGTTTTGTTTTTTCTCTCTGGCCTTTGTTGCCAGCACGTTTGGGCAAGAAGCAGCGCCGAGTGTGGAAACCGCGCAGCGGGCTGCCGCGGCCGACGACGATGCCCTGCGTGCGATGCAATCGGATGCGATCAGTAAGCAGCGCTCCGATGCTGTTCATTGGGGTCACATCCGGGATCGCTACAGTACCTGGACCAATCACAGCAATCGCTTGATACCGGTCTATACATTTGGTCTGACGTTGGCCGCACTACGAGAGGAAGGCAGCGTGTATGCGGATCCAAAACGGCTGGAAAAGTTATACGATCGCGTTCCGGAGGGCACGGTCAATCCGACGGCGATGTATTACGACCAGACCGATATCTACCGGCTGCAAATGGCGGCAGTTGATGCCGGCTACAGCAACATCATCTTGATGGTTTTTGACGGCATGGATTGGCAGACAACGCGGGCAGCGGCGCTGTACAAGACCGGTCGCGTTGCTTATCAGCGCGGTCGCGGAACGGGGCTGTCATTCCAGGACTTTCGCCGTATTCAGACCGACTTTGGCTTGGTTTGCACGAGCCCGTTGTTGGCCGGCGCCAAGATCGATGTGGATGCCCAAGCCGTCATCAGTGCCGGCAGTGAGTCGACGGGTGGTTATGATCCAATCCGTGGTGGCCGTGAACCGTGGAACGAGCAAAGCGGACGCGACTATTTGTTGGGGCTGGATCGCGAGCAGCCGCACGATGTGACCGATTCGGCCTCTTCGGCCACCAGCATGACTTGCGGCATCAAGACTTTTAACGGTGCGATTAATATTACAGCCGAGGGTGAGCAGTTGACGCCAATCGCAAGGATCTTGCAAGACGAACAGGATTTCTTGGCCGGAATTGTTACCAACGTTCCCGTTAGCCACGCAACACCGGCAGCCGCCTACGCCAACAATGTTACGCGGAAAGACTATCAAGACATCTCGCGTGATTTGATCGGGTTACCCTCTTCATCGCACCGGGGCCAACCGTTACTGGGGGTCGATGTTCTGATCGGAGGTGGCTGGGGCGAAACAGTAAAAAGCGATAAGGGTCAGGGCGAGAACTTTGTTCCCGGAAATCGCTATCTGCATGAAGATGACTTGGCACAGGTTGACGTCAAGAATGGCGGACTTTATCTCGTCGCCCAGCGTAGCGAAGGAAAGTCTGGGCGAAAGTCACTGATGGAAGCGGCTCAGAAAGCGGCCGATGAGGATCATCGCTTGATCGGTTTCTACGGGGTCCGCGGCGGACATTTGCCGTTTCAGACCGCCGATGGCAAATACAACCCCACCTTCGATGTCAAAGCCGCCGAAACATACAGCGAGCAAGACTTGTTCGAGAATCCCACGCTGGCCGATATGACTGCGGCAGCTTTACTGAAACTCGAACAGGCAATCGACGGCTTTTGGCTAATGATCGAGGCCGGCGACATTGACTGGGCAAACCACTCCAACAATATCGACAACAGCATCGGTGCCGTGCTCAGCGGTGAAGCAGCATTTGACGTCGTCATGCAATGGATCGACGAAAACAACGCATGGAGTTACACGGCGGTGATCATTACGGCCGATCACGGACACTTCCTGGTCATCGATGACGCCGATCGTCTGGCTGAAGCCGGCAAAAAGATGAAAAACGAATGATTTCCCGGGGATGGGCGTCATCCGAACCCGTGTTCCCGCTGATTTCATCTGTGCACAAAGCAGCCCGGGATGCTAGAATGGATGTAAGTCGCATACCGGCGGGCGGGTAGCGTTACCCGTTCGCCGGCGTGTGACATGCAGATAATCTTACTGTCTTCGTGTCACCGCTCTCGATCCGTTAGATCAATCAAGGGAGTCGCATCGTTTGCAACAGCGACGATGTGATTCACATTCCCGGTTGGTTGACCGCTCGTGATGTGGCTCGGCAAACAATGCTGTCACATTATGAATTCTTCTGAATCTTCTAAACACTCGCAACTCAGCATCAACCTGGTCGATGACGCTGAGGGAATCGTTGGCTCTGATCAAGCGTCCAAAATAGCGCGTTGCCAGGAGTTGATCGACTATCGCTTCAAGGATGAGTCATTATTGCTTTCGGCTCTGACCCACGCGTCTGGGGCAGCACATCGTTTGGCCAGCAATGAACGATTGGAGTTTTTGGGTGATGCGGTGCTTGGTCTTACGATATGCCATTGGCTGTACGAGACGTATCCGGAATACAGCGAAGGTGATTTGACCAAGATTAAATCAGCCATTGTCAGCCGCCAGTCGTGTGGAAAGATTGCTTGTGAAATTGGCTTGGACGCGTGCTTGATTGTTGGCCGCGGCGTGACGCGCAACCGCAGCTTTCCTAGATCGCTGGTCAGTGATGTGTTTGAGGCTGTGATTGCCGCGATCTATCTGGATGGTGGGGCGGCGGTTGTACGGGAACGATTGAAGACCTGGTTGACCGACGACGTTCTAGCCGCGGTGGAAAGTCAAGGAGCAAACAATTTTAAATCTTCCTTGCAGCAGCGGGCGCAACGAGAATTGGCCAACACGCCGGTCTACCGACTCAAACGCGAAACGGGGCCGGATCACCGAAAAACATTTCTGATTTGTGCGGTGATTGGCGATCGCGAGTTTACCGCGGCTTGGGGAAGCAACAAAAAAGACGCGGAACAGCGGGCCGCAGCCAACGCCCTGGCGGAACTGAATGACGAGGAACTGCCACATCCTTTCGAGCGGGATCCGCTGAACAACACTGCTGGCGAGTGATTTCTATCGCCCGAAACAGTTCGCTCGTAGCGGCACAAAGATGAGCCGTGGGCCGTTGGGCACCGAACCTTCATCGGCCAGTCGCCACTATTAACAGGCCGTTTGCGAGGGACATCATTTATCCCTCGCTGACGTGTTGGGTTACTGAATCAACAAGGCGTGACGCGTCGCGGCTCACGAATTGACAGCCTGGTGCTCTGTCAACTTTTGACTTTCGGGTAGCCGGATTCGCCAGAATTCGGTTCGTTCCAAGATTCCCCGAAGTCTGGCGACATCGGCTACGACCACAACCCTAAGATTGAATCTGGACCAAGCACTGGCCGAACGTATGGTGACTTCCGCTACGGTTTCCAATTCTGCCATGATCTGGCTGCTACTGGCTCGGCATCTGAAAGCTGGGTGGAAGAGCGAACGCATCCACTGATTCGGCGGCTGTCGTATCCGAATCCGCTGGAGCCTTATTTTCGTTCTCCTGGTTTGGCAGGGGTGGCTCCGCGGCCGAAGGTATGGCTGACTCGGTCGTGGTCAGGTTCCCCGTCTCCAAGCTGGGCTTGATCAGCTTGGCCGAGGGTATTGATGTTGTCCCGGTAGCCGGTGCCACCTTAGCGCCCGTGTCGCTGGCGGCGGACTGGCTCGTTTGCCGAATTCCACTTTCCGGGCCAGTCATCGGTAAGGCTGCTTTTGCGATGGTTGCTTGTGGCCCGGAGAGTTGTGCCAGCATTTCTCGGGCGCGGTCGACGGCCTGTTTGACCGATGCATCTTGGGTGGCATCGGTGGCAAATTTCATGACATTGGTCAAGTGTTCTTGCGCATCCTTGGTTTCACCTGCCTTGAAGTGCAAGTAAGCCATGTTGAAATGTGCGACCGCGGGCTTGTTATTGGCTTTCAAGACGGTGAAGGCACCATCTTGGTCACCCGATTCGAATTTGACGCTTGCCAGGTTGTTCGCGTAACGCGATGTTCCCGGTGCCAGTTCAAGTGCGCGGCTGAGCGTTTGCTGGGCAGCAGCATAGTTGCCCATTTTGCTGAGCGTCAGGCCCAAATCGTTGTACAAGCCGGCATCCTTGGGATTCTGCTTGATTGACCGTCCAAAGAAATCAGCCGCTTGAGTGTGATTGCCCTGACGAAAATGAAGGCGGGCGATGTTGGTCAGCGCATCGGGGTAATTCGGTTCACGTTCGAGCGCTTTGGTGTAGTTTTCCATCGCTTTCTGCAAGTTGCCGGTCGATTCCCACAATCGTCCGTTGGCAACCAGAACTTCCGGATCGACTTCGACCTCGCGGTCCAGTCGCAGGGGATCGACGTCCGAACCAGCTTCGGCTGGGTCGGTTTTCTGTTTAGCGCTGGCAAACAAACCGGTGACTGCTTCGCCTGATTTTCTCCAAACGGTCTTGGTGCCCTGAGCAATCGACTCGGTAACGCCGGGTGATGTTTGAGTGGCCGCGGGGGTCGACTTGGAAAAGGGGTTTAAGGAGGCAAATCTTGATCCCGTGCGGTTGGCACACCCCGTTGCGGACAGCACCAACGAACCTGTCAGCAAAGTTGCTAGCAGAGCGCGGCGATTCTTGATTGGACGATTCACGATCATTTCTCCAGGGGCGATCGGTTTCACAACGACAAGATTTGTGTTGGAACCATTGTCCATCACTGTGGGATGTTTTGATAGTTCCGATTATGTCAATCGGCGCAACCACTTTGACGACTTCAGCATTGATCGAGCCGATACCTGTAAAAACAAAAAAAAGCGATCTCGGCTGCCGAGATCGCTTTCATTTCTCTTATCGATTGCTAGCTTGATCAGGCCATCATTGCTGCGATCCGCCGCCGCCCCCGGCCTGTGTCGAGCCTGACGTGCCGGCGGCACTGGTCGATGGCAACTTGGGAGCCGGCAGTTGTTCCATCCACATCCGATTGATCTGTGTTCCCCAGGCTCCAGAGGCTGTCGCCGGTTCGATGTCGGTGATGTAGACCATTGGCTCCGGCCCGGTTTGGTACAGTCGAGACAGTGCGTCGCGAACCGAGGCCACACGGGCGTTGGTTTCGTCCTGCGAACGTCCTCGCAAGACATAGATTTCTCGTCGGTTGACGGGTGATTGTGTCGCGATCCAGCGTACGCGCCCATGGCCGGAGGCCAGCAATTCACCGTCGCTGTCACGGAACAATTCGTGTCCAATCGTGTTGTGCAATCGCCAGCCATTGCGCTTCATGATTTCAAATGGGGCGATGACTTGCAGTGCGTCCGACTCCACGAACGGCTCGGGCCAGGCATTATTGCGATGATGGCCAACTCCGACGTTGTGCCAGAACCGCTTCCATTGCTGATGCCAATCGGCCGACACGGTGTTGGAGCCCATCACCGCGAGGATGATCGCAAAGAGAGCCCGTTGAAAGATTGAATTGCGTCGCATGGCAGTTCCTTCCGCCTTCGTTCATCCACGGGGATGACTTCGTCAACGAATATGTGAGCTGTTGAATTGAAACGACAGCACGGTCCTTGTGCGGTCTCTGTACTCATCGGCCGGTGACCCGCCCGCTCTTCCGATACGACTGATATCACCTCCAATCCGGAATAACCGTCAAAGTTGAATGCTCTAATCAAAACAGTCCTGCGTCACGGTCAAACTTTCACCAACCGCGTCCACCCGGTCGCCGATTGACAATTGCTTGCGCCGGCGTGTTTCTACTTGACCGTTGACGAATACCTCGCCCGCTTGAATACGCAATTTGGCTTCACCGCCGGTGCCGACCAGCCCGGATCGCTTCAAGAAGTCATCCAGTCGAATGGTTGGCGCGTCGTTGCTGGTGTTATCGTTCATTGGACTATGAACGTTGCCTGAACTGGATAATGGTCACTCAAATCACGTTCGCTGGCGGGTAACTTCCAAAACTGCTCCCAGTGCTCCTCGGCACCGTCGGCTTTGCCTTGGATCGCCAACTCGGGCAGCACCTCGATCTTCTCGAACACCAGATCGCGGCGTGTGGGATCATCTTCCAGCAATGATTTGCTGACCAAGATCCGATCAAACTGCCGATCGGCAAGCAAGTGTGTTTGCCGATCCTGTCTTGAAAGCTTCAGGTGCAAATCGTACAGATCGTCTTCGACCGACTCTGTTTCACGTCCGCAAAGCACCGCCAGGTCACTGCCGATGCGAGTCGTGTCGCCCCGTTCCTCCGTATTCGTATCCCCAAGCACGATCACGTTTTCACCACCAGCGATCGTGTCTTTGATCCAGTGATGGATCAGTCTTGCTTGTCGCATCCGTAACTCTTCCCCTTCGGGGCGTGAGCGCAGGTGGATATTGATCACAATGACTCGCTCGACATCGTTGCCGACAGGGAATTGAAACACGGCCATCAAATGTTTTGACACATTGTAGTAACGCTTGTCGGCGGACATTGATTTGGTCTGCATTAACTGCGTGGCCGACAACACGTCCGCGGGCGCACGGAAAATGATACCGACATCCTGTTCGGTAAAATGATCTTTACTTTCGATGCCCAACTCTTCGTAATCGAGTTGATGATTGCGTTCCAAGGCTTGTGTCAGGTACCACAGGATGCGACGGCTCTCGACTTCTTGTAGTGCCAGGATTGTCGGCTTTGCTTTGCTGATACTCTTGGCAATCGCATCGCGGTGCCAGGCCCAGGCGGGGCGGTTGGGCGCGGTTTTTTCCCGCGCAAGTTTGCTGTAGTTGTCCCCCGAGATATCATCGAAGAACCATTCCAGGTTCCACGTCATGACCGTCAGTCGTTGCTGATTGCCAGCCGTGGGCGATGTACCCTGTGCGGGCAACGCCGTGACCGCCGGCACGCAATGGAGCAAGCAGGCAGCAAGTAGATGGCGGTAATAAGAGGATCGGGACACGGCGGCTCCGCATTGATGGTGGACGCTGCTCGTGCTGCGGTTCAGCTAGAATTAAGTGCTAACGGGTAGCGGAGGTCGCGCTACCCTGGGATTGAGTTGAAACGGAGCACGGATCTGGTGGCGATGGCAGCGGCAAAACGCGGTGTCAGTTTACCCGGAATCCGACGCGTGGATGACCGTAGCGGGCGATGCCATGCGGTGAAGGTGCCCAAGGTTGTTTACAATGATTCACCGCGTGGGAGGCGGATTGTGCCGCAAGCGAGGCGAAATTGAGTATGGGCTCCACTCGTGCTGCTTCCACGTTGAACTTGTGGGTAACGAGCGAAAAGGGGTCAGACCCCAATAGCCGCCAGCGGCCCGAAAAGTGCTTTGCTCGATTGGGGTCT
>JBFJVZ010000175.1:0-14635 GCA_041623895.1 Pirellulaceae bacterium
GACATTCCCGCGCCGATGATGATCGTGTCGTACTCGGCAGACATCTCGTTTAAGACTTAACGATGTCCTTCATCTTTGGTTCTAGATAGCTGACGGTGGAATTCATGCTGGCCAAATGACCGTAGTCTTCCTCGGGGATCTGAACTCGGTGACGCTTGCGAAGCTCCATCACAATGTCCAAAAAATCCATGCTGTCCAGTTCCAATTGCTCGCGGAACGGTTTTTCATCATCCAAGCCATCGAGATCCTCGTCTGGAGAAATGTCGTCCAGAATGTCCAAGATCTCATCGCGAATTTCAGCTGGGCTCATGTTTTTGATTATCTAATTCAGTTACGGATGCGTTTTTTGATTGAAAACAAAATGGCTGGCTAGGATGGATACGAACCACCCGGCTGTCGAAGCCGCGTTACACACGGCCAATGATGACGACCGAGTTGATACCCAACATTCCAAAGGAATTGTTCAAAACGTAATCAACGCGTTTGGCTTCCTGCGGTTCGTTCAACACCAGACCGGGCAGCTCACAATCGGGATCTAGTTCGTCCACGTTGATGGTCGGATGAACGACGCGGTCCTGAAAAGAGGCCAGATTGCCAGCAAGTTCCAAAGCTCCGGCCGCACCCATCGCGTGTCCGATATAACTCTTGGTGTTATTGATCCTGGTGTCTTCGCAATGGCCAAAAACCTGTCGCAGTGCCGAGCATTCTTGTGCATCACCGCTACTGGTTCCGGTCGCGTGTGTACTGACGATGTCGATTTGTTCGGCTTGCAGTCCGGCTCGCTTCAATGCCGCGTGAACACATTCGGCTTGCCGTTCAGGGTTCGGCAAGACAAAATCCGTGGCGTCCGTATTCATCGCATAGCCAACCAGTTCACCATAGATTTCTGCGCCCCGAGCCTTGGCGTCGCTGAGCCGTTCCAGCACGTACAAACAACCGCCTTCGGCGACGACGATTCCATTTCGGTCGACATCAAACGGGCGTGAAGCTTTCGTCGGGTCTTCGTGCCGGGCCAATGCGTTTTGGCTGTTAAAACTGGCGAAGATTCCAAAGGTGTGAATGCTTTCACTGGTTCCACCGGCAATCGCGACGTCACATTCGTCCAACCGCAACATCTGAGCGCCTTGAATGATCCCGGCGTTGCCCGCAGCACAAGCGGCCCCGATTGTGTAGTGCGGTCCGGTGATTCCCATGTTCAAGGCGATTTCGCCAGCCGGATTGTTGGCCACCGTTCGCGGATTGTGATGGTGCGACCAGCAACTCGTGTCGTAGTCGAAGCCTTTGATCACATAGATTTCATTTTCGGTTTCAACGTTACCGTGTTCAGTCACGCCGATGTAAATGCCGACACGCGACTTGTCCGTGTTCTCCCAGTCGATCCCGGAATGATTGACCGCTTCGTTGGCTGCATAAACACCAACACTGCCGGCGCGGGTTCCCCGACGGAGATCCTTTTTCGATTGATAACGACGAACATCAAAGTCGCAAATACCAGCCAGCGTCGGACCGAAGTAGCGGATCTCGTACGGCTTCACACCGCTCTCTTTTTCCAGCAACGCTTGGCGATAAGATGACCAATCGTTGCCATTCGGAGCGGTCAAGCCGATTCCGGTGATGACGACTCGTTGATGATCCGGTAATTGGGAAGCGCGGTTAAGTGCAATCACCGTAACGATCCAGCACCAAGGGGTGAACGGAAAAGGGAAGCGTGTAAGGCCTTTCAGAGGCAGGGATTGCGCATCGTCAGACGACCTTGCAATCCACCCAGAAGCTAACAATTCGGATGAAAAATGACAACGCCCTGGGTATGTTTGCCCGTTTTTTCAGTGCTTCGCGTTTCCCCGCCAATTCCGGGCGGCCAACAATCGATGTGTCTGACTGCGTGCTCGCCCCGAATTCGTGGGCAAATGCTGACGGCAATCCGAACGTTTACGGAGGTTGATTTGCGGCTATTTCAGCCCGCCTCCTGCCACGCCAGTTCCAAGGCCCGAAAACCAGCATCCATCGATACGCGAATCCGATACCCCAGCCGCTGCCTGGCTGCCGTAATGTCGAAATAGTGGTCGTGCGCGAGTTGGGCCGCAACGAACCGCGTCATCGGCGGTTCACTGCGTCGCCCGGTCACACGATAAAGCGACTCCAATACACCGCCGATCGCGTAGGCAGTGGCAAAGCTGATCCGCTTGCTTGGCGGGTCGACACCGGCGAGCCGGCAAATTCTCGCGATCCAATCCCAGCAATTGACCGGCTCGTCCTGAGCAATGAAATAAGCTCGCCCACCCGCTTCCTCGGGGCTGGTCTGCAATGCATCGATTGCGTCTAGGTGAGCTGCCGCAGCGTTGGTCACATGCACGGTGTCAACACGGTTGGTTCCGCTTCCCACGATACGCAGGCGGCCCGCTCTTGCGCGCGCGATCATCCGCGGCAAGATGTGTGGATCGTCTTGTCCCCAAATCAAATGCGGACGTAGCGCGCACGTGTGTAATGATCCGATTTCGTGTGCACGCAGTGTTGCTTGTTCGGCCAAGGCTTTGGTGTGCGGATAATGACACAGCCACCGGCTTGGGTACGGCTCCGACTCGTCAACGCCCCGTTGATCACCGCCGCTAAATGTCACGCTGGGGCTGCTGGTAAAGACAAGCGTGCCGATCCCGGCCGACTGACAGGCAGCAATGACGTGGTCGGTTGCCAGTTTGTTGATCGAATAAAAATGCTGCCACGGTCCCCACACGCCTGCCACGGCGGCCGTATGAACTACGGCATCCACGTCTCTGATCGCGGAACTCGCGAATGATTGGTCAGTCAAATCGCCTTGCCGCTGAGACATGCCCAGCGAGATCAACTCCGGATACTCGCTCCGCGAAACACCGACGACTTGATCACCGCGGGCGATCAATTGACCAACAATCTCGCTTCCCAAGAATCCGCCGCAACCGGTCACCAAAACACGCATGCGAAAATGTTAGCAGGCTCCACGCGCACGCGCGAGGTCGGCGGCGGGGAATTGGAAAAGAATTAACGGTTGTTGCGAACCCGATGTGTGGGACGCTAGGGCCCCAGCCCGGATTATTCATGACATCTGTAGGCCGAACCAGGTCAATAATCGCGTTTTACAGCTGACTGGTTGGTCTCGGGATCTGGACGACGTGGATCAGCATCACAACTTGTTGCTGCATGCTGTCGGCGCGGCGGCCACGTAGCATTTGTTCTCCCAAGCCAAGTTGCGGTTGCGTTCCTGCGATCACGAACAGGTCGTCTTGACTGGCTTTGAGATTCAAGTCCAATTCGTCCAATGACCACGAGTCTCGGCGACGATCGATGCGCAGCGCCGTATCGCTGCTGACCCACTGCTGCCGCATCACGCCATGTTGGATTTCCGGTCGCAGAGTCAATTCGATTTGCATCGGCGAGTCTCCCGGCCGCGGCGTGATCGCAAACATGAACTGTGGGTCTTGCAACGTTTGCCCGATGATTTTCCCAGCGACTTGCACAAGAATGGCATGCGAGCCCGTCATCGGTTGTCGCAGCGGCAATTCGTAGCGTCGTCCCAGCCGCATGGGAATTCGACTGCCGCTATGCGAAACTTCGCTCGCCACCTCGGCCTCAGCCAGGAACTGGTCGACAGCATTTTGCGCCGTCGTCATCGTTTCCAGCCGCGAGCGAAATCGATCGTGCCGGATGACGCGGCCTGCACGGAGCCCGTTCGCAAACCACTGCTGGCGTGTCGCCGAATCGACAATTGTCTCGTCGACCCACTGCCACAGTGAATCCAGATCGTCCGCATCAACGGTATCGATGTCGATCGGAACAAAATCGACTTTCAGCACCAGCGACTTGGGATTCTGTTTTAGCTCCGGCAATTTTGTTTGGCGGTTTTCCTGACTGTCGCGATCGCTCCAGGATGCGCATCCAACAGCGAGGCTTGCTAGCAAGATGCCGGCAAATCGAAAGCAAATCGATGTCAGTGAAGAGCCGCGCAAGATTTCAGAGAACCTTTCCCCGTGTGATGATCAGGGGAGATTACGAATCGCGCGCTCAAAGAGTCAACATGATCTGGCAATTCAGGAGCTCGGACGCCACCTGAAGAAAAGCCTGCCTCCGCTCACGCAAACTTTCTCTCTTTTCGTGAAACTGCTGGTCCACTACAGTCCTAAGCTCATCCCGCGTCACTGCTTGGATGCATGCCCCTCGGCTGTCATCACGCCGACGCATTGATTGGGCTGAACGGAATACAGACCCACTTGGCCATGGAGGAGCCAGACCCATGTTTTTGGATCGCATTGATATCGACGCTCACGGACCGCTCAATCGCGTCGAGCTGGGCCCTTTTTCAGAACAATTGAACGTCATCTGCGGCCCCGAAGGATCCGGGAAAACCGCGATTGCACGGTTCATCAGGGATTCTTTGGTGGACCGCGAGTACCCTTTGGGGATGATGAGTTCGTCGACGGGGCGCGTGGTTTGGGCGGACGAACATGGCTTATTGCACTGCCGCCGCGAGCAAGATGGAACGCCAACGGGACGACGCAGCGTTCAGTTTGATCCACGTGGCGACTTTGTTGATCGCTACCACGCGCTGCACAAATCCTGGATTAGCGGTGCGGTTGATGTGGCGGCTGAGACTGGCACAGCAAGATCGATTCAGATTCCCGAATCAATCGTTGATGGGGTGATTACGGACACGGCGGTGACCAGTGTCGCGCGGGTCGTGTCGGCTTGCCTTCGTAGCGGTTTGGATCAACCTGACGCCATCGATTCGCCGACCGTCCACGATCGCACGGGCCCGAATGAAGACCAGCATCGGCGTGCGCTGCGTGCGCAACTAGCCGACGTCGAAGCCGAATTGGCATCCTTGCGGGTTTCTGATTCCGAATACAGCACGCTGATTGACCGCCGCAATGAACTGACATCCAGGCTGGCGGGAGGACTACCGAATCAGCACGCGTCGCTTCATCCGCATCCGGCAGATCTTCAGCGGCGGATCAATCGACTGCGATTACGGCAAAAAGAGCTTCGTCAAGCCATTGCGGACTTGGAGCGACGAACCACGGCAACACCTTTCCAACGTAATGCGACCGCCGCCCGACATGCGGACGAGACACTCGGTCGCAAGCTAGACGACTTGGACGCTCAAATCATTCGATGGCGTCGCACTTTGACCGAAGTTCATGCACTTCGCGATGCTTTGTCCCGGTATGTCAGTCATGAATCCTACCGACATGGAACGGCTGCCGGTCCGTTGGAAGACGTCGTGACTCGCCGCCGTCGACTCAATGGTCTTCTGCATGCGGCCGGTCGATACGATGCGAACCTGCACTGGGACTCGTACCGTGATTCTTACGGCGACGAAGCCCGCCCCTTGTCGTCCGCGGACATAGACGTGCGGATTGACGCGGCGACGCGGCAAATTGATTGGCTGTTGCAGCGGTACGTATCCGGCGATCATCGGCTGTACAACTGGCATCAGGGTATTGACTCGTTTTACGGTGGCCATGCAACGGTTGCCGAAACATTGCAAGCGATTCGACGTGACCTTGCAGAAGTTCGCCAACGAACACGTCGACCGATCACTCATCCCGGTTACGAGGATCATCACTCGTACCCATGGCTTGTCAACTTTGACGAACTGCGTGAATGTGAACGCTGGCTGGCCGCTTCGATCGATCAGCTGATCGCGCGACGTGAGTCGCTGTTCAGCGCCTCCCATGCCCCGGCAGCCAAGAGCCGCGTTCCTGGCCGCGGCGATGCTGAGGATGTGCGGCGCGAGCGATTACGTCGCATCCATGAGCTTGATCGGGTCACGTGGGAGCTGAATGAATTGAGCGCTCGCGCGGCTGAGTCTGGCAGCGAAGCTGCGCGGCACGCGAATCCCCCGCGGTGGTATGACGACATCGTCAGCGAAGCTTGGAGTGATCGCGAGGCGTTGGTTGAGGAAATTCGACAGATTGACGATCGTCTTGCTCGTCTCTCGCGGGCAAAATGGTTGCGAACTCGACGCAGCCAACTGCTGCGAGACTTGGGAACGCCGAGGCACCCCGCGGAAACCAGTTCGCCGCTTGCCGAACACGCGAGCCGATGGCTGATTCGACTATCGGCAGGTCGGCTGAGGCGAGTCGCGTGGCCTTACGCCGCGTTCAAGAGCGCCTCGTTGGCACACAGCATCCATCTGGATAGCCAAAGGACGGGCGTTTGCATCGATGGACGAGACGAGTCCGATTGCCCGGCGGCGGATCGCGCCTTGGCCGTCTTGGCCGTCCGAATGGCTGCGGGTGACGCACTGGCAAGAAGCGGACGCCCCGTTCCCCTGGTATTGGAAACGCATCGTGAGTTGTTGCAAGCGATTGATTTGCCGGGTCAGGCATCCGCTGCTGCTTACGATCACGGCTATAGCCCGGGATCCTACGGGTGGAGTACGGATGGACGAAGCAATCATCCCATCTGCACCGCGCTTCACGACTACACACGTGCCGGCCGGCAAGTGATTCTGATGACCAGCAATCAAGTGCTTGCCAATCAAATCACTCGGGATGGTGGACGATGCTTTCAGCTACTGGCCCAACGTACCGTGCATCCGCATCGCCCGATCTGGCGTGCGCAATACGCCGCCGAGCGCTATGTCGGACCGCACCCGCACACTTATGGCGCGGAACTGGCTCCCGAAAGCCACGGCAACCAGTACGTTATGAATCATCAACAACCCCACGGATCGCGTCCGCGTCCAGTTCGCGGTATCGACGATGTCAATCGAAACTTTGATATGGCGTGGCGCGAAGCGTATGGGTTGGATGACCATCCTGACCGCCGACATCCGCTGCCGGCAACCGATTGGGCTCCAGATGGCATCGATTTTCGAGACGGCTACTACGTCACAGATGCATTCACGACCAATCGGCCCTCGGCAAAGCCTGCTGATGCCGGGCGCGACCATGTTGCCATCACAACACAGCGCGTATCGCAGCCCCACCAGCAACGACCGGCTTCACCCTTTTTTCTTTCTGTCGACAGTCCTATTGATCAAGCTCCATCGATCGATGCGGTTGCCGCTGCCAGACTACGCGGCCTGAAGATCACGCACGTCAACCATTTGATGCAGCAAGATTCCAACCGCCTGGCAGATGCGCTGGGATTGGCCGATGTCGATGCGTCAACGATCCGCAGGTGGCAAAGCGAATGCCGGCTTTGTTGTCGCGTGCCGAATTTGCGCGGCTTTGATTCGCGCATCTTGGTCGGCTGCGGCGTCAACGATCCAGCACATCTGGCATCCATCCACCCCGTGAACTTGTTGGAACAAGTCGAGTCGTTCTTGGCGACTGAGGCGGGCAATAGAATTCTGCGGACCGGCAGCAGCCACGAGTTGTCACGAATCACCGGCTGGATCGCTTCGGCCAGGAGTGCAAACGCTGATCGTAACTCAAACACTCTCGGAGCCGGTCGCGTCGTCAATGGGCGAGTCGTCCAAAAAAACCAACCGCAGTACGGATTCGATAGCGATCGTTACGAGTACGAGTCTGAAAGCGACCAGCAGTCCGGGCGACGAACCCGTGAAAACTCCGTAACACGGTCACCTCGCAATAAGAACCGGGGCCGGTATGGGATTCGCTTGAACGGCGATCCCCGCGATAACCGCGGAACTGGCAACGGCTCCGGATCGGGAATTGGCTCCGGGTCGGGATCGGGAATTGGTTCCGGGTCGGGATCGGGAAATGGCCCCGGATCGGGAGCCGGAAATGGCTCCGGATCGGGAAATGGGTCGGGCACGGGAAGAGGCCGCAACCGACGGTCTGCACGCCGTGGTCGAAATGTGGTGCGAATGGAGCAACAGGGCCACGACTCCAGTCGCGATCAGGGCGACCGCCAGTTTGCTCGTCAGCGGCGGCAACGATCTAAAAGCTCTCGGTCAACGTCCAGCAGCCGACAACAACGGGCCGAACAAGATTCCACGCAGGAACTTCGTTTCTTCCTGCAGCGTGACAGCCCCGTCGCTGACGCACCATCCATCGGTAGCCGAATGGCCGAAAGACTCAACGACGCCGGCATCGTTATCGTTGATGATCTGATTAATGCCGACCCGGAAACGCTGGCGGCGGAACTGGATCATCGCCGTGTTGATGCGGATACGATCCAGGCTTGGCAGGATCAGTCGACTTTGGTGTGTCGCATCCCGATGTTGCGCGGGCATGATGCGCAACTGTTGGTGGCTGCCGAAATCACCACCACCGAGGAAGTTGCCGAGTCAGACCCGGAGGAGTTATTCTCGCTGATCGATCCGATTAGTCGCAGCAGCCAAGGCAAGCGAATCATCCGAGGCGGGAAGAAACCAGACTTGGATGAGATTAAAGACTGGATCCGTTTTGCGGGACACAACCGGGATTTGCTGGCGGCGTAAGCTTGTGATCATCGGTAGTATCTAAGCCGGACGTTCTCCTGGTCCTGGCGTACGAGATACGTAACAGAAAACATCGAATGACGAACAAGGAATGTCGAAGGAATAAGTAGTTTGTTGTTGCGGCTGTGAATTTATTCGACAGCGGCGAAAGTATGTTGTCGTTTGCTCGGCGAACGACGAGGTTTTATACATTCACGCGCTCGTAGCGGACTTCGGGAGAACTGCGATCCACAAGAACCGGACATCCACGTTGTCTTCTGATTTCCGCTACCGGCAAACCTGAACTTTGCCGCCTTTGGCGCGGACATCGATCTTGCCCGGCAGATCGTAGCGGTCATCATCCGCGTCGCCGATGGTCCTGGCCAGCCGCTTCCAGTGGCCCTGCGTCATCTTACCAAGCGGCCAGTCCATCTGTGCCCAAACGTTTTGCAGTGCTGTAATGATGATTGCTGACGGTGTCGAGTTGTCACGCTGGATCTGGACGGTCGTCGTCAGCATCACGTGCTCTTCCATCCAACTGTCGGCCAGCGTGTCGATGGTGGACTTCCACTCGCTTTGTAGCTCGGCAGCCCGGGCCACCGCATCGACCACGGATGGAAACTGATTCTGCATCAGCGGCAGTAATTCGCGACGAATCCAGTTGCGTCGGTACGCTGTGTCTTCGTTACTGGAATCTTCCCGCCAATCTTGGCCGATCGATCGCAGGCCCTCGCGGATCAATTGCCGCCGCACGGCGAGCAGGGGCCGGACCAGAATCAAGTCTTGCCCGATGGGATCTGGACCGAGGCTGCGAACCTTTGGCATTCCGGCCAGTCCTTTTGGGCCAGTCCCGCGCATCAGGTTGTGCAACACGGTCTCCACGTTGTCATCCAGGGAATGCGCAACGGCAACGTAGCGAGCCCCCACGTTTTGTGCGGTTTGGCGAAGAAAGGCATTTCGCGCCGCCCGCATCGTCGATTCGTCGCTCACCGCGCCAGTAGCGGCGGCTTCTCGGTGGCGAATTCCCAGCTTTTCCGCGAATCGCTTGACGAAATCGGCATCCTCGCTCGCTTCGCGACCACGAATGCCGTGATTGAAGTGGCTAGCCACAATAAAACCGGCCCCGCCATCGGCTCTTAGATCGCACAGTGCCTTGAGCAAGGCGATACTGTCGGCTCCTCCGCTGCAGCCGACGACGACGCCCAGGTCGCACCAGAGATCGGGCGGCCAGCAATTTCCAATTGCCTCCAGGACTTGTCGCCACGGATCGGGTTGCTTCGGCAGATCGTGACCGGGGTTCATGGCAAATTGTTGGCGTGGTGGTTCGACGACAGATCTTTGCGGGTCGGTCGCACGGGCACGCACATTTTGTGGTACGCTCTTGGATCAGCCTACTCCGATCGGACGATGGCGAGCATATCTGCTAGATGAATAACAACAACTCCGGACAACAGAACCACCCGTCTTGCGGTCCCATATCTGTGACGAGCATTGCCGTCGCGGGTTCGCCTGCTGACGGCTCTGAAGTCTGCTTTGTGAGTCGACCCATGTGGAAATTATTGGTTTCGATCGTCGCTTGGATCGCCAGTCGGCTTGGCTGTCGCGATAATCATGCGATCGAAACTGCGCACCCATGGGAGTCTTCATTCGCCGGGCTCGCGGGCGATCATTGCGAGCCGATTCACGAAGCAGCGGTGACCACACGTCAAGCGATTCAGAGACGCCGGCTTCGCCGCGGACCAGAACTCGGGTGGTTTTCGCGTCCTCGACATCGAGGACCTTTGCATGATTTCCTTACGCGCAATTGGATACTTGATCCCGGCGATAACGACAGCGATCAACATCGGCGACAAAAACATTTTCGCACTCTATTCGATGGCTGGTGTCCTGGCCGGTGCCGTCTTGATGCTCGGCTACCAGCGCTGGAAGGAGTCCGTCTATAACATTCGTCTGCAAGAGAATGCGGACAAGATTCTAGACGAAGCCAACCGTGAAGCCGACTCGCTGCGCACGCAGTTGCTGCTGGAAGCGAAGGAGGAAGCGCTCAAGATCAAGACGGATGCCGAGCAGGAGGCAGGCCAGCATCGCAAAGCGCACTTGCAGCGAGAAGCCAAACTCGATCGCCGCGAGGAAATGCTCCAGTCGCAAGAAGAATCGCTTCGCAAGCAGCAGCGAGGCTTGGAAAGCAGCCAGCTTCGTCTGGAAACGCAGCTGAAGGGAATCGCCGAGCAGCGGCAAACTCTGCAGCAGACGCTAAAGGATCAACAACGCGTCTTGGAACTGGCCAGCGGCATGTCCAAGGATGAAGCTTCGCGAAAATTGATGGAATCGCTGGAACAGGACTTGGAGCACGAACGCGGGTCCGTCTTACTGAAGCACCAAAAGCTGTTATCGGAAGTTGTCGAAAAACAGAGCCGCGAAATGCTGTTGACGGCGATTCAACGCTTCGCCTCCGCGCACACGGCTGACTCGACGACAAGCACGGTGGATGTTCCCACCGATGATATGAAAGGACGCATCATTGGTCGCGAAGGTCGCAACATTCGGGCATTTGAGAAAGCGACTGGCGTTGACGTGATCATCGACGATACGCCGGGTGTCGTGATTGTCAGCGCTTTTGATCCGGTCAGACGCGAAATCGCCAGACGGTCGCTCGAGCAGCTGATCACGGACGGCCGCATTCATCCATCCAGAATCGAAGAGATTGTCGAAGCATCCCAGAAAGAAATTGATGCGTTCATCATGCAAAAGGGGCTGGAAGCAGCGGATGAGGTCAACGTGACCGGGCTGCACGATCGCTTGATCGAGATGCTGGGACGCCTGCATTTCCGCACGTCCTACAGCCAAAACGTGCTCCGTCACAGCGTCGAAGTCGCCTTCATCTCAGGCCTGATCGCAGAAATGCTGGGCATGGACGCAGTTTTGGCCAGACGTTGCGGGCTCTTGCACGATATCGGTAAAGCTGCCGATCACGAATTGGAAGGCGGCCATCCAAAGATCGGTGCGGACCTGCTCCGACGACACAAGGAATGCGACGACGTTGTCCACGCTGCATTTGGGCACCACGACGATATCGTGATCGAGCATCCTTTTACCATGATCGTTGCCACCGCGGACGCTTGCAGCGCCAGCCGCCCTGGTGCACGGCGCGAATCGCTGGAGCGTTACGTCAAACGGATGGAAGAACTCGAAGCGATCGCTGGTCGATTTGACGGAGTTCGCCAGGCGTTCGCGATCAGTGCCGGACGCGAGCTGCGCGTGATCGTCAACAGCACCAAGACCACCGACGAACAAGCCGCCACGATCTGCCACGATATCGCCAAGGCATTCGAAAAAGAATTGACCTATCCCGGCGAAATCAAAGTCACGGTGTTACGTGAAGCCAGGTTTACCGAAACCGCCAAGTAGTCGCCAACGCCCCGGGGAAGGTGTTTCTGCCGGTCGTTTTCCTGGGGTTACACCAACTTCACTGCCGCTCGTTGGTTCACCCCAGGCTATACGCTGACACCGCGCCGCGGTTCTGCTTCATGATTGTTGTGCTGGCACTTCCGTAAGCCGGACGCGCTCCCAGTCCTGGCCTACAAACTCTTGGCTTACAACCGCGCCGTCGACCCGGAAAAGGATTCAACTTTCGGTAACACAACTTCGCCTAATCCAGATTCTCTTGTGAGTCTTTCCCCGAACACTTCGGCGCGACCAAGATCGCGGCCGTTGGGGTGCTTTCGATTCAAGCCACCGATCAAACATAGCGGCCCGAACGTGTCGTGACCTCGACAAGAAAACTGTGCGATCACGTGGAACCCTTTGGCTTTCAACTTCCAAACCAGCGGCAGGTGATACAGCTTGGAAAGGAATGGCAGGCCCGATGTCGAGAACACGAATGCCAACCGGCCTCGACCGGCTTCCTTCGGCAGACTCTTCAGCCAGCGTCGAATCGATCGATGAAACCGTGCGTAATAGATCCCGGAGCCGATACCGATCAAACTCACGGCGGCATCCAGTTGGCAAGCGTTCTCGTCCGGATCAATAACCTCAGCACCCAATGCCTCCGCAATTCGATCGGCGACCAATCGCGTGTTGCCGTGTGAAATCGATTTGCAAACGATCAACGCGCGTCCGGTCACGTTAGCTGCTCTCGTATCGCTGAAGCTATTTATCTTGGAATTTCCATTGATAGACGAGCTTTCCGCTGCGAGTCAATTCCATTCGCTTGACGCGGACTAGCCCCGCCGATTGCCCGGGATCAAGTCGTACCGCCGGCATTGAATTGTCCGAGCGAAAGGCAACTTGATACCGGTGATCCTGGCCGTCGTGATTGATGTCAAAGGTAACGCTGCGATCGCGGAAAAACGCCGGCGTGACACCTTGTTCTTGCCAGAAAAATTGGCCGCGACCACTCGCGGTTGACGACAGCGTGATCTGAAGCAAGTACTCGCCGGCCGCAAGAGGCTTGGCCAAACGAAAACTCATGTGCGGGTCCTTGCCGGAGTTGCGGATGATCAATTCGCCGGCATCGATCTCCAGCGCACAATCTTTCCCGGCAATCCAACCGGCAACCGGCTTGGCCGGCTTTCGCTTGGGTGTGTTGTTGCGCCGCGATTTGCCTTCGTCCTCCGGCCGGTATTGCTGAGGATCAAATCGCGGGTTGATCGTCGGTCGGACGGCTCGCGTATCAACCAGAAACTGCTCAATCAACTCGTCCATTTGCTGGACCCGTTGCGGCTGCTGGTCGGCCAAGTCGTTCACTTCACCAACATCTGTCGCCAGGTTGAACAGCTTCCAGCGGTGAGCCCCATTTTCGCCGCCATGAAAGATACGGATCAGTTTCCAATCGCCCTGATGCATGCTGACCGCCGGCGGCAGCCAGTCGGGAACCCGCGGCGCGTGAGGAAAATAGGTGAAGACCGCATCACGCTGCAGCGGTTTTCCTTTCAAAGCTGCAACGATACTGATACCGTCAAACTTTTGCCCCGGGCGCGGTTGCAGGGAAAGCATTTCCAACACAGTCGGATAAAAATCGCTACTTTGGATGATTTCGTTGCAGCGTGATCCACCGTCAATTTCGCCTGGCCAAATAATCGTACACGGACCTCGTACGCCGCCTTCGTACATCGTCGCTTTTCCGCCACGCAGTGGAGCGTTGCTGGTCGGCGTCGTGCCGTCGACTTCGTTGTACATGTTTCCGCCGTTGTCAGACGCAAACACGATGATTGTTCGCTCGGATAGGTTCAGCCGATCAAGCGTATCGAGCAATGAACCCACCGCGTCATCCATGCTTTCGATCATGGCCGCGTAAGTTGGACTTCGCTGGGGATCTTGCGGATCGACGCGTCCGCGATGCTTTTCAATGAAAGACTGCTTGGCGTCAAAGGGAGCGTGGACGCTGAACATCCAATAATTCAAAAAGAACGGTTTGTCCTGATTCGTTTCCATGAACGCGATAGCTTCTTTGGCCATGCGGTCTTCGATGTGCTGATCCGGCGTGTCTGGATCAAAGTCCGGAAACTTCCAGGGCGCGACATAACTGCCCGCCGGGCCGGGGCCAGCCCAGTGAGGAACATCAACATCAAAGCCATGCTGCAGCGGCGAATAAGGTTCGTGACCGAGATGCCATTTGCCAAAGTGCCCGGTTGCGTAGCCGGCATCCTTTAAAGCCTCGGCAAGCGTGTAGTAATCGGTCTTCAGCCGGCTGACGGAATCGACGGGCACTGTTTTCGCATTTGCTGGTGCCTGTTTTCCCGGAGTTGCCTGCAACACGATGCGTGGCGTATGGCAGTTGGGCGAAGTGATGCCGTGGCGAGCCGGACTGAGACCCGTCAGGATGCTCGCTCTCGTCGGTGAACAAAGCGGGCTGGCCGAGTAAGCGCGAGAAAATGTCATCCCGCGGGCCGCCAGCCGCTGGATATTCGGTGTTCGGTAAAACCTGGTGGTTCCGAACAGCGTCGTGTCGCTCCAGCCCAGATCGTCCGCCAAAATCAAAACCACGTTCGGCTTTGCTGCGGCAGAGGCAATCGATGGGAAGCATAGAATCAAAACAATCAAAAATACGTTTTTCACAGCTGCTCTCGCTAGTCAGTCAATGTCATCAAACAGGAGGGCGATTTTCCGGGAGGGCGAAGCTCCGGCTGAGCCGCCCACCACATTCAAGCCATTTCCGGGAGGGCAAAGCTCCCGCTGAGCCGCCCACCATATTCAAGCCATTTCCGGGAGGGCGAAGCTCCTGCTGAGCCGCCCACCATATTCAAGCCATTTCCGGGAGGGCGAAGCTCC
>JBFJVZ010000176.1:0-14592 GCA_041623895.1 Pirellulaceae bacterium
CGGCTCGGCTTCGGCATACTTGCCTTGAACCAACTGGCATTGAATCAACAGTCGCGGCCAGCGCTCGTTCCAAATTCCCTGTTCAACCTGGGCGGCGGCCAGCGCTTCAGCTTCTTCGTATTTCCCGGACAGGAAAAGTTGCCGAGTGGTTTCGTAGTCCTGCGCAGAACCTGCACTGCAGATGCTAACCGCGATCAGTAAAGCAACACTGATCGCTTGCGGGCGAAAGGATCGAGCCAGATAGCGATGCAAACCAGTGACCTCCAAGATTTCACGGACTGAGATAATTCTAACGCGACGCTGGCGATCGTGGGTGTTTCCGAGATTCAATCGAGCCCTGACGGGTAATTCTTCGTTATTTACGGTTTTCTGGTAGTCGCACAGCAACCAGTCCACGTAGCGAAAGTCGTCAAGACTTGCGGCGATTCATAGGATCAGGCGAGTGCCGCTACCCCAACATCAAATGTTGACGAAGCCCCAGGAGTTTCGCCAATCTGACTTACGTCGTGTACTCCGAATTAAACCGCACGTAATCGGTTGTTAAATCACTTGCCCAGAATATTGCCTCGCCATCCCCGGAGCCGACTTTCAAGTCGATCTCGACTTCAACTTCATCCTTCATCTTGCCGCTCAGCTTGGCCGCATCGAAGTCAACCGGAGTTCCGTTTTCGTAAATCGTTGTGCCGCAGATTTTCAGTGAGATTTGATCGGGAGTAACGGTTGATTTTGCGTAACCGGCGGCCGAGACAATTCGTCCCCAATTTGGATCGCCGCCTGTGATCGCGGTTTTGACTAATGGGCTTGCCGCCACGGTGCGAGCAACTTCTTCCGCCGATTCGTCATCGCTAGCACCATGAACGCGAATCGCCATCACGTGCGTCGCACCTTCGCCGTCGGCCACGATTGATTTGGCCAGTTCGATCGACACTTCATTAACGGCTCGGGCGAATTGATCTAGTTCTTCGCCGGCCAGTGGCCCGGCTTGTCCGCTGGCCAACAGCAACAAAGTGTCGTTGGTGCTGGTGTGTCCATCCACGCTCACTCGATTAAAGCTGATCGTGGCAGCGGCGGAGATGATCCGCTGGGCATCGTCCGCAGTTAAGTTTGCGTCGGTCAAGACCACTGCCAACATGGTTGCCATGTTCGGCGCGATCATCCCAGCACCCTTGGCCATCGCGGCAATGTTCACATCGCTTTGGCCGCAGCGCAGTTGCCGAAACGCCACCTTGGGGGTCTTGTCAGTCGTGCAAATGGCAGCGGCCGCATCACGAAAGTTTTCGATGGCCGGGGATAGCTGTCCGCATGCGTCGTCGATTCCCAAGCGGACTTTATCCATCGGCAGGTTTTGTCCGATCACACCGGTGCTCATGACGACGATCTGTTGTCGGTCGCAACCCAGATGCTCCGCCACTCGCGCACACATTTCCTGGGCGTCGCGCATTCCCTGTTCACCGGTGCAAGCATTGGCGTTTCCACTATTGGTGATCACGGCCCGTACGCTGTCTGACGGAGTTCGCGATTGGGATAAGATTACGGGGGCAGCGACTATTTGATTCCTGGTGTAGACGCCGGCGGCGGTCGCGTTTTTGTCGGCGACGATCAATGAAACGTCTGCCTTTCCGCTTTTTTTGATGCCGCAAGCAACTCCTGCAAAGCGAAAACCTGCTGGTATGGGCGGGTCAGATTCAGACATCGTTAGCTCATAATGCGTAGGTCATTGTCAAAGGTTGCGACCCGATTACTTTCCCAGTTTGACCACCCGAGACAATAGGACTAAAGCAATTTCATCATTGATGTGGGATCATCGGTAGGCCAGGACTTGTCCTGGCGCCTTATTGCCAGGACAAGTCCTGGCCTACGAGATATCTGAAAATGCGGCCATCGGGGTCTGACCGCTTTTCGCTGGTCGCTACCTGACCCTGTTTCCGCACCACGCCATAATGATCTTTCCCGATCTTTGACACGGTATCTCTTTTGAATACAACCCAACAGCCGCCAGGACCAGATCGCCAAATTAACGATTTGGCTCGTCACGATCAAAAGCTGTACGAAACGGCGCTGTTGGTGCGCTGCGATCGGCTAGGCAAAAGCTATGGTGACTTTCATGCGCTGACAAATTGCTCGCTACAGGTGCGGCGGCGAGATGTGTTTGGGCTGCTCGGTCCCAATGGGGCTGGCAAGACGACTTTGATTCGACTGTTGCTGGGCTACTTGCATCCCACTGCCGGGACCTGTTTTGTAGACGGCATCAATCCTGAAGATGACGGAGTCGAAGTGCGTCGCCGGGTGAGTTACTTACCGGGCGAAGCACGATTGCCGCGTCATATGCGTGGCGCGGGAGTGCTGAAGTTTTTTGCCGAATTGCACCCCAGCGGCAATTTGCAGGCGAGCTGTGAAATCGCTGACCGGTTGGAGCTGAACACCAAAACCAGAGTCGCGTTCATGTCCACCGGCATGCGGCAAAAGCTTGCCCTGTCTGTGGTGTTTGGGCCGGCCACGCCGCTGCTGATTCTGGACGAACCGACGGCGAATCTGGACCCCACGGTACGAGCCACGGTATTGGAACTCGTTGGCGAAGCTCACGATCAAGGCCGCACCGTCATGTTCTCTTCGCATGTGTTGAGCGAAATCGAAGAAACATGTAATCGAGTCGCTTTCTTGCGCGGTGGAAAACTTGCGCACGAATTATCGCTCGGTGAATTGTTTCAGCGGCATCGAATCACCGCGGACCGGCCGGCCAAACCGGTTCAAGTGCCGGACGAACTGTCGGATCGCGTCACAGTGACGGAGTTTTCCATGCATGATGATGGTCCGCCTCATCTGCGCATCGACACAGCCGGAGATCTGGCCCCGCTGTTGTCCTGGATTGAATCGCTAAACCTGCAGCGGATCCGCATCGAGCCACTGGGCCTGCGAGCCGTCTATGACGCCGTCCATACGGGCCAAGAGGTGACCGTGTGATCGATCGCATCTTGATCAAGAAATACGCTTACCAGTCTTCATTGCTCTTCGCTGCGTGTGCCGTTGTGCTGTTCGGATTTGCTTGGGTACGAGTCTGGGTGGGCACCTTCTTTAATTTGAGCGAATACGCAGTGATTCTGGATCAGTTGGAGGAATTCGAGCAGTATTCGCCGATCGAGTTTTCTGCGCTGCTGACCTACGCGGGCCAAGTCGGCATGGTGTTCGAGGAGCCGATCGTGATTGCCTGCATCGTGATCTGGTGCGTCGCCCGCGGCAGCGACGTGGTCAGCGGCGAATTGGGACGTGGAACGCTGGAGATGATATTGTCGCAGCCGGTTAGTCGCGAAAGACTGATGGCTTCACATGCGTTGGTATCGGTGCTTGGTCTGGCCTTGTTGTGCCTGCTGGTCTGGGCCGGCATCGCCCTGGGTATTCAAACCAATGTGGTTGATGAAGAGATACCGCCGCCGTCCATTGAGTTGCCGATTTTGAATTGGCAAGTTTCGCTGCCGGGCAGCGAGCCGGTGGTCGAACAAGTCCCGCTACGCGATCGTGTCGACGCGACGGTGTTTGCGGCAGCCACTTTTCATCTATTTGCGTTCGGATTCTTTATCCTGGCGTTGGCAACGTTGATCAGCAGCATGGATCGCTATCGCTGGCGAACCGTCGGCGTGGTTGTGGGAATTTATGTCACGCAAGTCGTCATGTACGCACTGGGCCTTGTTTCCGAAACGCTCAGCTGGATGCTCGGATTCACCTTCCTGAGTTGCTACAAGCCCCAGAACATGACAGCGCTGATTGACAAAGGCTCGCTGTCGGCCCCTTGGAGTTTGACAAACACACCAACCGACTTCGCCTTTCCACCGTTGGCTTATCCGTTGATCCTGTTGGTAATCGGCTCTGCGTTCTATGTTGCGGCGATCATCATCTTCCGGCGCCGTGACCTGCCGGCGCCGCTGTAGTTGCGACTGGAAGCGTCGGATTTGCTATTTTCGCATCGTGTCGCACTGATTGGCTTCTTTGCTTATTATTCAGCTACAAATCGCTGGTCAAATAAAGCCGTGATGATCAGCGAAACCATTCCGATTTTTCAGTGATTGTGCCTGATCCGCTCAACGCACGATTGATACAAGCGTTTTCTGCGGCACGCCGGGACACGATTCGGCTAACATGGTGTCTGCCGGATAAGGCGAAAGCAGGCTTGAAACTATTGAGACTGCAATTCACGGCCTCTTGAATGGAAGTGGCGCTATTTAGCTAACCCCAAACAAAGACAAACGATGATTCAACCTAAGACTGCCTTATTGGTGATGACGATATCGGTTGCGTGGGGAAGCGTGACACTGGGCGGTGATGCCAACGAACTTTTCCAGCAGCGAATCATGCCGATCTTTCGGTCGCCTGATCCTTCCAGTTGCGTCCAATGCCATTTATCGTCGGTCGATTTGAAGGACTACATTCTCCCCTCGCACAGGGAAACTTTCTTATCGCTCCGCGACCAGGGTCTGATCGACCTTGACCATCCCAAGGAATCGAAGATCCTGAAGCTGATCGAAATGGGCGATCAAGATACCGACCGTCTGGCAGAGCGGATTCATGCCAAGACGCGTCGCGCGGAGTACGAGGCGTTTTCTGCCTGGATCATTGCCTGCTGCGGCGACCAGGAGTTACGTACTGCCCCGGCGTCGAAGGAATTGATTCATGCAAAGCCTGCCAGTCCGGATCAGGTGATTCGTCATGCCCGAAAAGACCGCGTGCTTGATTCGTTTGTCCGCAACATCTGGTCGCAACGAATGCGGTGCTTCCCCTGTCATACTCCGGACGAGATTGATTCGGACAATCCGCAGCACGCCAAGGCGAAACAGCGGCACCGCGAATTCGTCAAGCAGTACGGCGCTAAGATGAATATTTTCGCTGGCGGTCCGGAGGCAACAATGCGGTCGTTGATCACCAGCAGCCGCAAACGGTCGTCGCAGCGTTTGCCAATGCTGAACCTGCAGCAGCCCAGCAAAAGCCTGCTGATCTTGAAACCCACAGCGAAAGTGCCTCAGAAATTGCCGGACGGCTCCTTTGACAAACCATCGTCGATCGATCCGGTTTCGCACATGGGTGGATTGAAGATGCATGTGGATGATCAATCTTACAAGGCGTTTCTGGCCTGGATCAGTGACTATGCGAAGATCGTTGGCCAGGAGTACCAAAACAGCGATGATCTGCCGCGCGATAATTGGTACCCTTCCAAACATGTGTTGCGAGTCAAAGACGTGCCGGAGGGGTGGCCCGCGATGTCACGTGTGCAGTTGTTCGTTCATGGCTTCGACGAAGCTAGCGGGCAGTGGCGCGACCAACCCATTGCCTTTACTCAGGGGTTGGTCACACCGCGTCGAATGGTCAACGGCAGTTTGTTCTTGTTGAAATCCGATGGCATCAACGACGATTGGGATTCCAGCGGTGTGACACTTCCCCGCGGCAGGTATTTGATCAAAGTCTTTTACGATTCCGGCGAAACGCTCGCGTCGGATCCGACAGCGTTCCTGGGCAGCGACGACTATCAAGGATCGTTGGAAACTCACGGAGTCTGGCGTGAGGGTTTTAAGGATGCCAAAGTCGTCTCTGCAACTGAGTTTGTTTTGCCAGCCGGCGAGTGATGCGGATGATCAAAACCAAGCTTGGTCGCACTGGACTGGAAGTAACTCAAATCGGCTACGGCAGCATGGGGCTCCGCGGCCCAAGAACGTGGGGCGTTCGTGTCGTCAGTGAGCAAGCGGCTGATCAATTCCTGAACGCCGTTCTGGATGCGGGGATTAATTTTGTCGATACCTCGCCCGACTATGGAATCAGCGAAGAACGGATCGGTCGCTACATCAGTCACCGCCGTGACGAGTTTTATTTGGCGACCAAGTGTGGCTGTGTTTACACCCAACACGATGATCACCTGGAGATCGATCACCACTGGGATCGGGACGTGATCAAGCGCAATTTGGAAACAAGTTTGCGACGGTTGCGCACCGAGACGATCGACCTGTTGCAGTTCCACGGTGGTGATGCCGCGACCCTGCAGCAAAAAGGCTTGATTGATCTGCTGAATGGATTTCGTGATTCCGGTTTGATTCGCTTCATTGGTGTCTCCAGCAAGCTGCCGGAATTACCGGCTCTGATCGAGCTGGGTGTGTTTGACACATTTCAAATTCCCTACTCCTGCCTGGCTCCCGAGCATCACCAGGTGATCACGCGCGCGGCCGAATCGGGTGCGGGCATCATCATTCGCGGTGGGATTGCCCACGGTGGACCCGATGCGGAGATCCAGCGGCCGCTGCTGAATGATGTCTGGTCCCGGGCCGGGCTGGAGGAGGTTGTTCCCGACGGCGTCAGCCGTGCAGAATTGATTCTTCGTTACACACTTTCACACCCCGATTGTCATACGACGATTGTCGGCACTTGCAACCGGGACCACCTGGCGGAGAATTTGCGGGCGGCGAAGGCCGGTCCACTGCCGCCGGACTTGTACCAGGAAATCACAGATCGCGTACAATCGGTGTTGGCTTGATCGATGACACGTCCATGCACACTCACATTAATAGCAATGGCTTTGTTGTTTGCCGGTGGCTGCGATGCGGGCCTGAAAAAGTATCCGGTACGGGGCGTCGTCCGCTTTACTGACGGAAAATTGCTGCGGCAGGGGTCGATTGAGTTTGAGCTGATCAATTCGCAGGAGGCTTACCTGGCGCGAGGCGAGATTCAGCCGGACGGCAGTTTTGTGCTTGGCACCGAGGAACTGGACGACGGTGCTGTGGCCGGAAAGTTTCGCGCAGTCGTGATCTCCAATCACGTGATTGGCAACAGCTATGAAAGGCCGGGTCTGATTCCCACATCGAAGCTGCATCCCAAATACGCGGAATTCAGAACGTCCGGCTTGGAATTCGATGTCGAACCGAAAGACAATGTCATTATCATCGAAGTTGAATACGCGCCCGAGCCGGAACCAGAGGGGGATCCGTCGTAGTTATCATCATCGTCGATTGCTCGGCAAACGAATGTTTTGTTTTCGATTCCGACGCGGAGCGTGGGACGACAATCAATTCACAGCCTCTCCGCAAACGAACGCTTTCGCTCGCGGAGCGAGCGAGGACTTTGAGCCGCGATCTAATTGTCTTCGACAAATTCGTGATCGGCGCGATGGGTTAGGCGACCGAGCAGATCGGTTGAGATGCTGGGAGCGAAAGCTCGCACGCTGCCGTCGGCAAACACGAAATGGCAAACACTCGGATGCCAGCTGCCAAAGTTTGTCTGGTAACGATCTTTGGGAAACCTGGCAATCGGATAGCCTGGACCGCCGCAGCGAGAGAAATTGGCCGGATGATCGCCGTTGTAGATGGCACCGTCTTCGGGGCTGATCTGTTGTCGCGTTGGCCGCACGTGTTTTTCGCCGACCAGAATCGTGTGGCTATTTCCGTCTTCGATGCTGGCATAGTTCGTGCGGCTTTGCCAGGTCAGCAGTTTTGCTCCGGGTGGGGCAAAATATCCTACCGGAACCGTGGGTGGATCGGTCAGTCCTTTGCCCATGATCATGGCGCCGTTGGAAGTGATCCAGTTCCACACTCCGGGCGGCCCATGTCCGGCGGAACATGCATAGTCGGCGACAGTGCCGGGCACGTGTGGGCTGGTCTCGAAGGGCGAGAGAATATCGTCGCCTTGGATACTGATCAGGTTCTTGCCGCCTCTGCGTGACGGACAGTAGTAGTGCTCCACGGGCGTCTTGCGAGCCGTCTCGCTTTGGTAGTAATACTTCAGCGAATCATCCCAATTCTCGAACAGGTTTCCTTCCTCCATGAACGGCAAAATCAGAAATGCCCAGGTGGCAAAGTGGTCATAATTGCGGCTTGGCGGAAGTTCGTCACGTTGGGCGTGAAAATTCTGGATCGCCAGACCGATCTGCTTCAAATTATTCTGGCATTGTGTCTGCCGTGCGGACTCACGTGACGCTTGCACAGCCGGCAGCAATAATCCGATCATGATCGAAATGATTGCGATGGAAACTAGCAATTCGACCAGGGTAAATCCGGAGGACGAGGCACGCGGTCTCATACTTCGACTCTTTGGCAACAAAAAAGGGATTCCAATCGAATGCGAACGTACGGACAATTAGATGTTTGGAAAAGCCCCAGCCATGATTGTCGGCCTGATTAATCGTTCGGACGCTGATGCACACGCTGTTCTTGGTGAGCCGAGAACATTGGTTTCGCAGCGGATATAGTTATATGTTATTTACAGCACTTGTTCCCCACATTTCCAGAAAAACCCAGCATCATGACGGCGTTTTTCGTCAAAACTGAACAATCTTCCGCGGGACCGTTTACGGGGGTTGAGCTTCGCGAGGCCGCATTGGCTGGGATCGTCGGTCCCCAATGTCAGATCGGCGGCGGACCGAACGGCCCGTGGGTGAAAGCCGAAGACGCAGGCCTGTTTTCCGAGAAGAAATTGCCGCTGCCTCATCCGCCGGGGACGACCGTGCCCCAATATCAAGTCCGCGGTATGCAGGGTGGGTTGACCGGCCCGTTCAAGCTGCGCGAATTAATCGGGTTCGCAGCGCGAGGCATGTTGCCCGCCGATGCGATGCTAAAGAGTGACTCGTCGCACGAATGGATTTCGCTTGACCGGATACCGGTCTTGGTCGCCTGCCTTTGCGGACAATTGGTCGTGCTCGGCGAAAGCGGCAAAGTTCACTTGCGGACTCGATCTGCCAGTACTGGCCAAGCAACAACTTCGTCGCAAGCTGTTGAAGCAACACTGGCACCCGTGCAAGCCACAAAATCGATTGACATCACCATGTCATCGGCCCATGTCAGGCGGGATACCGCCGCCCCGGAACCGCAGCTTGTTATCGTCGGCGACGAAGGCTTGGTGATCGAAGAGGACGAGGTCGATACCGTCACCGAAACTGAGTTGGACGAATCAGACAAATCAGCTGAATCCGGCGAATCCGGTGCATCAAAACGTCGTCGTTTGCGGCTGCCTGAATTCCGATTCGACCTTCCCGCGAGGTTGATTGTCAACGTTCTCTGCTTGCTAATCGCATTCGTGGGGATTGGCGGCGCTTATTCCTATTGGCGCCATATCGCAATGAGTTCCCATGAAATCCTGGGTGACTGGATCGGTGGCGGAAAAGCGGGTATTCCGGTGTTCGGGCTTTCGTTTCGGGAAGACGGCAGTTGCGTTATCTTCAATACACAAGGCGAGTGTTGGTCCGGCGACTATGCCTGGGCCACACGCTCCGATGACAGTGCCGGATTCCAAGACATCGATCCATTTTCCGCGGAAGTCGACAAGATTGATCCGGCAGATGAAATCGGTCCAGTCCAGCCGACCGATGGGTACATCAGGCTGCGAGGATTTGTTGAAGACCCACCCATGATCGGCCGGCATCGCGTCGGTGACTGCTTTCTAAGACGCGAGAACGAAACATTGAGAATCGGGTACCTGGCAAACGTCACGTGGACGCAAACCGCAAAAACATTGGATGCCGGCTGGATCGCCGTCCGCCCGCTGCAAGTAAACAAAGGCGTTGACGTCATGACAGATCTGGAATCAATGGAATTCGAGCAGCCGCCCGTACGCGGATACTCCGTCGAAAAATCAGCTCACATTTCCGCAGCCATCACCGCGCTAAAGAATTCGCAGGAGACCGATGCGCTGGATGGCGACGTCGACAACGGCAGCACTTGTTATTCCATTGCCGTGGATGCGGAGTATCTATTGCGAACCTACGGCATCCCCGATGAAGCGCGGCCCCTTTATCCTTTTGAAATCCCTCAGCTGTCGCTCGGCCAATCATTCGAGGGTTCGCAGATCGTCCGATACGGAAAATTGAAGTTGTTTGTACGGTCCGACGGCACGCTTCAGTACGTCTCGATCATGCTCTAGCAGCCAGACCGTTAGGAAGGGGCGAAGCTTTCAAGAATGCTCACCCGCGACACAACAAGCGTAAGCGAGAGAAACGACTTGCATACGAATTGTCTGAACTGGCACCTGTTTCGATCCAGTTAACTTCAGTAAGTTACGTCGTTGTTGATCGAAATCGAAACCGGAGAATCAGCCGATGCAAACGCGAACACTGGGCCACAGCGATTTGAATCTCAGCGTGATTGGGTTGGGCACATGGGCAATCGGTGGCGGCGATTGGAGTTTCGGCTGGGGCGACCAAGACCATCGCGACGCAGTCCAGTGCATTGTTCGTGCCACGGAGCTGGGCGTGAATTGGATTGATACCGCCGCGGTTTACGGATTTGGACAAAGTGAAACGCTGGTCGGTAAAGCGTTAAAACAGATTTCTGCGTCGTCCGATCGTCCTTTGATCGCGACCAAGTGCGGACGAACCAATCTGGGCGGCGGCCAGATCGGCAAGTGTCTGAGGCGAGAAAGCGTGATTGCCGAATGCAATGCGAGCTTGCGTCGGTTGGGCGTCGAGTGCATCGACTTGTATCAAATGCACTGGCCCGAACCTGACGAGGAAATCGAAGAAGGCTGGCAAACGCTGGTCGACTTGAAAGCGGAAGGCAAAGTGCGGCACATCGGTGTCTCCAATCACAGCGTCAGTCAAATGGAACGGCTGCAAGCCATCAACCCGATCGCGTCCTTGCAACCGCCCTACAGCATGATCGCCCCTGATGTGGAAGCGGAGATCTTGCCGTTTTGCGGCCGAAACGAGATTGGCGTCATTTGTTATAGCCCCATGGGTAAGGGATTATTGACCGGCGCCTTCACCGCTGCGCGGGCCGCGGCGTTATCCGACAAGGACCATCGCAGCCGCGATCCACGATTTCAATCTCCTCAGTTGGAAATCAATTTGGCTTTCGTGGGGCAGCTGGCAACGATCAGTGACGCGCTCGGCTGGACGATTCCCGAGCTAGCGGTCGCCTGGGTTCTCCGCCGCAGCGAAGTCACATCGGCAATTGTCGGCTCGCGAAGTCCAAAGCAGATTGAACAAACCGTCGTCGCGGGCACACGCGTGCTGGACCAGGCTTCGATCGATGCCGTGGCAACAGCCCTCCTTGATCGAGACGAACAATTGGCTGCCCTGGGTGAGACCAAGAAAGCTCGCGTCTGATTTACCGACCTTTTGAAGAAGACCATTTGCCCCGTTCTTGGAGATAAATGATGAGTGCTGAATCCCGTTTGGCCGAACTCGGAATCGAATTACCACCCGCGCCCAAGCCGGCCGGCGTTTACAAGCCGATTGTCATTGCCGGCAATATGGCGTACTTGTCCGGGCACGGGCCGTTGAAATTGGACGGCAACATGATTACGGGCCGGCTCGGCTTGGATATGGATGTTGAAGCTGGTTATGAAGCCGCACGTGTGACCGGTACGGCACTGCTGGCAACGCTGCAAACCAACTTGGGAAGCCTGGACAAGGTCAAGCGGCTTGTGAAGTTGTTGGGGCTTGTGCGCAGCACCGATGGCTTTGACCAACAGCCTGCCGTGATTAACGGTTGCAGTGAATTGTTCCGAGACATCTTTGGCGAAGACAACGGGGTCGGCGCTCGAAGCGCTCTGGGAACAAATTCGTTGCCCGGTGGAATTGCAGTCGAGATTGAAGCAATCTTTGAGTTGGAAGCGTAACCGCAAAGGGCACTACCGCTGGAATATTGTTAGCCTGGTGCGTAGCGGAAGTCGGCAGACTTCCGACTGTCGACGACCGGAATTCTGCCGAATTTCGCTTCCCGCAAACACAGGCCTATTGAGCTAAGACCGCTTGCGCCAAACGCGCACGTCGTTGGGCCCGCAAAACAGCACCAGTAGCGCGCCTCTGGCTGCGTAGCGGTCAAATACGGCTTCGTGAAAATCGTCTTCGCCCGGCCACGGATACGCGTACACGATGGCGAAGTCGTCCAAATCCATGTCCAGCAACTGGTAAGCGTTGGGAGCGTCGTGACCAAGACTGGGCAGCGTCGGATCGTCGCTGAGCACTTCGGATCCGGCTGGTAGAAAGTTGCCATTGATTAGCTGCACACTGGTTCGCCAGGACGCGATTGTCTTGTGAGCCTGATCCAAGAGCTGTTGTTCGGCTTCGACACCAATGACATCAAAGCCGATTTGCGATGCCACAGCGCTGACCACCGCAAAACCGCATCCCCATTCGATGAATCGATTCCCAATCAAAGACTGCGTTTGACGTAACCACGCCAGCGCCTGATAAACCAGGGCGTGATCGGCAGCCACGAACTGTTCGATTTGAGACTTTTCCCAGCAGTCCTGGAACGCCTCGATACGACGCTGCGCATCAGCAATCCAAGACTCGATCTCCCCCGGAATCGGGAATTTTTCAAGAGAAGACGGCAATTCGACTCGCTCCAGCATGATTCGTTTCTTCGTCAGCCGCTTGTCGGCAAAAAAAAGCTGTTCATCGCCACGATCACCATTAAGCTAGATGAAGGCACCTTTTCCCGGTAGGAGATCGAAATGCAGCTCGCGCGCCAATCGCATCTCGCGACGATCACACCCATCCAGTCCAGCGAAGCGCGACGCGTGATGAATCTTCCCAGTCTGCTGATGCACAACGTTGCCTTGGTAGTCGGCCAATCAGCCTGGATTTGGCTGGGCATCGCCAGTTGGATGTTCATCAAATTGCCCAGCGAAGCCGAGAAAGCAGTGGGTGCGGTAGGCATTGGAATGACGCTGATGTGGCTGGCCGGGCAATTCGTGATCGTGTTTGTCTATCCCGAGTGGCCAACGAACCGTTGGCTGACGGCACGATTGCGAGCGGCTGTCGCCCAGCGAACCGATCGCGGGTCATGGGTGGCCGATGCCAACCATCGCGTCGTCGAACTGGTGCCGCGGGAACGCTGGAATCAGATGTTGTTGGACACAGCCACGGATCTGATGCTGATCCGCGTTGATGCATCAGGCGTGCACATGGAAGGTGATCGCGATCGCTACGAGATCCCCTGTGAATCGATTTTGGGTGTTGAGCTTCACAGCATCAGGCCAACCGGATGGTTTACCGACACGCACATGGTGATCATCTACGCGCGGACCGAGGATGGCCCGATCGAATTGCCGATTTCTTATCGAGATCACGAATTTGGATGCTTACGGAATTCTCGCCGACGCGAACAAGCGCTGGCCTTGGTTGACGAGATCAACCGAATTGCAAAAGGCGGGTTTTATGGGCCACTGAGCGTGCCCGCCGCGAACACCATTCAACCCGAGTCGATATCAGTCAACCCGTATGCCGCACCAGCGATCGAGCGCGATTGACGGCGGATCGCCGCACGCCCTTAGCTATCGCAGCAGCGGCGCCTCGACGCCCTGTTTGGCGAGAATCCCCAGGTAGGTTTTCGGTGCTGCGAATATTTTCTTGGCGCAACCAGGACAGCAAATGTAGATCGCTTTGTCATCCGCCTCGACGCGATAGGGACCACCCATGGCATCCAGCGGTTCGTCCATCACGGGGCAACGCTTTTGCGCAGCAACGTACTTTGCATCCGCTGGCGTCGTGCGAAACACGCCGGGACGAACTTCTGCGCCCGTCACTGCTTTGCTGATGCTTTCCTGAGCGGTCCCGGGATCCGACTTGCTGCCGTTTCTTTTTACATTGGCGACGATGGCAACGTATTTCGCCGGATCGGCTTGCACTTTCTTGATGCATCCTTTGCAGCACAAAAAGATCGGCTGCTTGCCGACTTGGACTTTGATTGGCTGGCCCATCGAACCAAGCGGTTCATCCATGACGGGGCAATTGCCTTGTTGCTTGATCAATGCCGCATCGGCTTTCGTTGCCGAAGTAACTGTGATCTGCGGCCGACCACTGGAGTACTTCAGCGGATTCGCTTTCACTTCATTGACGCAACCGGCACAACAGACGAACAAATCCTGGCCTTTCAACTCAACACGAACACTCGGGCTCATTGATCCGAGAAGCTTGCCGCTGACCGGACAAAGTTTCTGCCGGGCGATGGCGGCGGCTAGCTGTTGATCTTCGTCGGCAGGTACGATGCTGACTTCGCGAAAGGAAACATCAGCCTTTCCATTACCGGTCAGTCCTATTGTCTGGAACTGCAACTCGACCTGCCTGCCGGTGATCTTGGATAAGTCGACGGTTGCTGACAGGGATCCATCCGCACCCGGAAACATATCGTAACGATATCGTTTGGCGTTACCGGCGACGGACAATTGGACAACGCCGCGTAAGCCTTTGGTCGGCACCAATTCTCCGGCTGTGTCGTAAAGAAACAATTTGATGCCACCAAGATGCAGGAGTGATTCGGCGGTCAGATCTTCCAGCTTGCGAACGACACCGCCGTGCAGCGATTCATTCGCCGACACTGTGGTTGACGGCGTCTGATCCGACTGTGCCAGGGCTGGCGCTGCCAAGCTTGGCAGTACAACGATGGCCAAAATCGCGGTGATCTGATGATTCCGATTCATTCTTGTTGTTCCAGTAGGGGTTTGCTCGCATTCGATGCGAGCCGATGGGTAACGCATAGCAAATCTCAGGCAACGGCAGCAAGATCCTCTCCGGCCGCCTCTTCGACGCCGGCCCAATGGCGATCTGGCATCCCCAGCCGCATTTTGAATTCTTTGAAACCGCAAAAAACGACGGGTACAACGAACAATGTGATGACTTCGACC
>JBFJVZ010000177.1:0-14589 GCA_041623895.1 Pirellulaceae bacterium
AACGCTTAAGGGAACAATCGTTCGCGGAGCGAACGACGACGATCATAAATTCACAGCCTGGGAGCGAACGACGACTCTTACAGACGCGTGTCACAATTCCAGTCCGCTTTCGCCGTCCCAGCGGACGAAGCCTTCGATTGCCTCGTATTCGGCTAAACCTAAGGTGTCGTAGCGGCGGGCGGTATCCGCGTTTCTCGCTTCGGCTCGTTGCCAGAACTCGCGCAAGTCGGTGCCCGGGAAAAGCGCGCGGTCCTTTTGCGATTCGTGCTTGAAGATCGCTACCCGTTTTCGCTCGACTTCCAGAGGACTCAAGGGGACCGCCATCTCGATTTGTTCGATCGCCCATTCTTGCCAGGCACCGCGATACAACCAGAGCACACAATCGAAATACCAATCGTCGTTTTTGCACTGCTCGAACGCTTGCAGGATCGCGCTCAAGCATGTTCGATGCGTACCGTGAGGGTCAGACAGGTCGCCGGCTGCGTAGACCTGGTGCGGTCGAATCTTTCGCAACAAATTGACGGTGATTTCAATATCCTGATCGCCCAGCGGACGTTTTTTGACTCGACCGGTTTGGTAGAAGGGTAGATCCAAAAAGTGAAGGTTTTCGTCGTGAACGCCGCAGCAACGGGCTCCCTCGCGTGCTTCGCTGCGGCGAATCAAACCTTTGATCCGCTGCACCGTATCACTGTCGACCTGTCCCGAACGTTTGTTTCGCAAAAACTCGTCGACATGCGATTCCAAAGCGTCCAGGCCTTCGGCTCGAATGTCGAATTCGCGGCAAAAGTCGGCAGCAAACTCAGAATACTTCAATGCATCTTCATCAAAAACAGCGATGTTGCCCGATGTTTGATAGGCCACGTGAACTTCATGACCTTGATCGACCAGGCGAATCAAGGTTCCGCCCATTGAAATCACGTCATCATCGGGGTGCGGTGAAAAACAGATGATGCGTTTGGGAAAAATATCGTCGCGATTGCCTGGGCGGTCACCGGGATGCTTGGCGTGCTCGGGCTTGCCGCCCGGCCAACCAATGATGGTCGACTGCAAGTGCCGGAACACGCGGAGATTGATGTCATAGGCGCTGCCATAACTGGCCAACAGGTCTTGGAATCCTTCTTCGTTATAGTCGGCCTCGGTGAGTTTCAAGATTGCTTTACCGACTTGCGATGACAGCGAGATCACGGCCCGCCGCGTGGTCAGATCATCCCAGGCGATTTCGCCAACCAGCCATGGAGACTGCACGCGAGTTAACGCGGACGCAGCTGCTTCGTCCAGCAGTATTTGAACATTGCTGTGATTCTGCAGAAACGAAGAAGGGACAGACGGCATGGCCGGTTCTTCCACCGTTTTGGCGATGATCGGAGCTTTCCCCTCGCCGAATGCAAGCAGCAGAATTCGGCGGGCTTCCAGAATCGTCCCCACACCCATCGTGATTGCGTGCCGAGGAACATTTTCGGCGCCAAAAAAGTCGCTTGCAGCATCGATTCGTGTGACGCGATCAAGTGTTATCTTACGGGTGCGGCTGTTTCGTTCCGACCCTGGTTCGTTGCACCCGATGTGTCCGGTACGACTGACTCCCAACAACTGTAAGTCAATTCCGCCTGCCAACTCGATTTTCTTTTCGTATTCCTGGCAGCTGCGATGGACTTCGGATTTTGGGCAGGTGCCGTCGGGAAAGTGAACGTTCTCTGGATCAATATCGACATGATCGATCAGATGTTCGTGCAGAAAACGTACGTAGCTCTGCAATTCACCCGGGTCCATGGGATAGAACTCATCCAAGCTGAAGGTGATAACACCCGCAAAGGACAGATCTTCTTCGCGATACATGCGAACCAGTTCTTCATAGATTCGCGTAGGTGTTGATCCGGTTGCCAGTCCCAACACGCAAGGTCGACCTTCGCCGGCGCGGGTGCGGATCAGGGCGGCGATTTCGTGCGCCGCAGCGATGCTGGCTTGCGAGGCTCGTTGGTAAATGCGAACGGGCAACCGCTCTTGCGTGATTTCTGTCATGGCGTTCTGAATTTGCTCCAGCGGCTGATGCCTGGTTGGCTGCTTGACGTTCGCTGACAGCGCCGTGTTCATCTCGAAGTCCCTTTGCTTTGCATTACCATCGGGTCTGGCCCGGCAACATTGATCGCCAGGAGGGGTCCCGGCCTACATCTGAGCCGCGAACTTGGCGACCATCCCGGCGCCGATCATGCCGGCATCGTTGCCAAGCGTCGCAAACTCAATCTTGATGTTTCCGCCGACTTGTACCAAAGTTGTTTGTTTGACCGTTTCGCGAACAGTGTCGATGAAGTGGTTGCCAGTCTTGGTCGACTTGCCGCCAAACGTCATCGCGCCACCCAGCAATACAACTGCTGGGTCAATGACTTGCCCCAGCATGCCGATGGCGCGGCCAATGTATTGTGCTGTTTCCGTGACGATTTGTTGACACACCGGATCACCCGATTCGGCCATTTCCGCAACGTCACGCGGCGTGATGTCCTCAAAACCTTCGCGACCGGCAGCGTTTAACGCCGCCCGCGCGCGAGCAGTCACGCCGGCGGCGCCCGAGTACGACTCCAAATGTCCGCGACTGCCGCAGGTACACTCCATCGCATCGGTACCAAAGTCGATCGCAATGTGCCCTAATTCGCCGGCACAGCCGTGGTCACCGCCGAACGGATTGCCCTGCACGACGACGCCGCATCCAATCCCCGTACCCAATGTCAGCAGTGCCAGAGACTGGTCTCCCAGATCGCGAATCGCATGTTCGGCGTAGGCAGCGGAGTTGGCGTCGTTGACAACCGTCGAGACCATCCCGCTGGCCTTGATCAGTTCATCCAGCAGCCGCACTCCCAACCAACCAGGCAAGTTCACGACTTCGCGAAGCACAAATTCACGAGTGTCCAGGACCCCGGGCACGGCCAGACCAACCGCCGACAACTGCGTCCGCTGCATCACGCCTCGCTCAATCGTTTGCTCAGCAAACTCCATGGCGTACTGAAAGACTCGCTGCGGCGATCGCAGCTCGGGAGTCGGCGCGCGATCACGGCCGTGAATCACTCCGCTAGTATCGATCAAGCCAAGCTTGACATCGGTACCGCCAACATCGATCCCTAAAAAGACACGGCCGATAATCGGGGGCACATCTGTTGAGTTAGCAAAACTGTTTCGCACCGGCGTGGCTCTCGAAGTATTGATTCGATCAGCCACTATTTTAGTTGTTCGCGGACACCGTTTGTAGGCAGCTACCCGATTGGATCGCAGCTGCGCCGGCCAGAGCGTGGGTCCCCCACCGTCTGGCGACGACAGCTAGTGCATTTTCAGATATCTCGTAGGCCAGGACTTGTCCTGGAAATAAGGCGCCAGGACAAGTCCTGGCCTACCGATGATCCCACATCAATGATAAAAATGCTCCAGTTGACCTTTCAGCTACTCTCCGCTCAACTGCCTGGCTTTGCGGACCAAATCCAGAAACTCGCTGCGTCGGCCGTTTTTGTCTTGGCCGATGCCGTCGCCGGCGATTTCTTCGACCGCGGCAAAAGTGGCGTCACCCTTGTGTGGCGATTTTCGTAGCAACATGCCAAACGATGCCACCGCAGCGGCGAACTTGAAGTCCGCATCCATTGCCGAGAACGATTTGCCTTGGTCTTTCACAGGCACCTCGATCAACGTGCTCTCGGTACCGGTTGGTTGTTTGTACCGAAGTTTCAGGTTCAGCAGTTCGCCGCTGGAGGCGCGCTTGCTGAGCTTGGCCTGCTTTTGGAAACGCAAGTCATCCACGGCAGGAATCTCCACATCGATTTCACCATCGGCCGGAACCAGCTGATAAAGCGCCGTGACCGTGTGCCCGGCACCGATTTCTCCAGCATCTTTCTTGTCGTCATTGAAGTCTTGGGCTGCCAGGATTCGATTTTCGTAACCGATCAACCGGTAGGCGGCGACTTCCGCGGGATTGAATTCGATCTGAATCTTGACGTCTTTGGCAATCGTCACCAACGTGCCGCCCAGCTCCTCAACAAGAACTTTTTCAGCTTCTTGCCGGCTGTCGATGAACGCGTAATTTCCGTTTCCTTTGTTGGAGATCTGCTCCATCATCGAGTCGTTATGGTTGCCCGCGCCAAAGCCGAGCACCGACAGGAAAATATCGCTCCGGGCATTTTCTTGCGCGATCCGAACCAGTTGGTCCGTGCCGGTGACACCAACGTTAAAGTCACCGTCGGTGCACAAGATGACCCGGTTGGTACCACCGGTGATGAAGTTGTCGCGGGCAGTATCGTAGGCCAGCTGAATTCCTTGGCCGCCATTGGTCGAGCCGCCGGCGCGAAGTCGATCAAGTGCGCCGAGGATGGTTTCTTTTTCATCACCGCAGGTCGAATCGAGCACCATTCCTGCGGCCCCCGCGTAGACGACGATGGCGACCATGTCATTCTCGCCAAGTTGTTTGGTCAGCATCTTCATGCCTTCGATAACCAGCGGCAACTTATTGGGCTGGTTCATCGATCCGGAAACGTCCAACAGGAAAACCAAATTGCTGGCCGGACGATCCTTTTCGATCGCTTTGCCTTTGATCGCCACGCGTGCCAGACGGTGTTTGCCATTCCACGGACAGCTGGCAACAGACACGTTTGCGGCAAACGGATGTTCGTCCTTTGCCGCCGGCGGCGTGTAGTCATAGGAAAAATAGTTGACCAGCTCTTCAATCCGCACCGCGTCCGGTCGCGGCAAGGTGTGGTGCTGCAGCAAGTACATACGGACTTTGGAGTACGCAGCGGTGTCGACATCGATCGAGAACGTCGACAGCGGCGATTCGATAACTTTCCTGAACGGGTTATCCATGATCGGCTCGTGCCGATCGCCGCCCATGCCCGGACCCATTCCCAGTCCAGCGTCATCCGCAATCAATGCTTTCGATTCTTGTCTTTCAAATCCGCTTTGTTCAACCCGCTCGAGACGCCTTCGCGAATTGGCGACCTCGCCGCCTCGAGTAACGGCTTCGCCCATCAACGCTCGTTTCTTCGGCAATTCCGCAACAGCACCATCTTCCGCATACAAGTCGACACGATTGCCGATGGCTTCGTTGGTGGGCGCGCTATCAATAGCGTCCAACTCTTCCCTGACACTCATTGACTTTCCCTCCGCTTGCAATTGATTGGATAGGTTGCCCTGAACTAATCCCGGTCGGGCACCACCGAATCGGTTCGCCGCTTCTGCGGCTGCTTGCTCACCTTTGGCAACAGGAACATTGCCGAACGGATCCGGATTCGCCGCCGGCATTACCAAATCTGCCTTTGTTTGTCCGCTGACGCCGATCGTTGCGCTGGGGCCGGCTTCTTCGCTTTCGCGTAAATCTCCGCCGCCACCGCCCAGTCCACCACCACCCGCTCCAAACTGAGCTTCCTTCATCCCATTGGCTTCATAACCACCGAGGGCCTGCCCCGATTCACTTGCAGCATCCAACGTTCCTGCCGGTTGCGGCCCGGATGCGTCCTTTCCAACAGATCGCGGGACACTTTCAGACCTTAACAAAGAACGCGCACCTGCCGCGTTTTGTTTGCCTGCGACTTGGTTGTCACCCCCAACTTCTGGGGCCGCAAGCGTGCTCGCGTCCGCAAGTTCTTGTTCAGCGATGCTGGCAAGGTCGTCAGATTCCGTTGTCGTCACCGCCGCTCGGTTCACTTCTCGCGTTGCCGATTCATCCTTGGCCGGCTCAACATTCTTTGCCAATTGCCAGCGCTGGAACGCGGGAACCGCCAAAACGCCAATCAACAACACGCTGGCCGCCACCGCCAGGGCAATCAAAACACGTCGAGTACTGCGGTCACCGGCCGGCCGCTGGACATCATTGACGATCGGAGGCGGCTGAGTTGAACCGCCGGCGATGGCGACTTTGATTCGTCGTCGGGCGGCCTCGCCGACGCCGCGCGAGCCGGATTCCAGCTCGGCTCGCAACGCCGAGACCGCCTCGCGTATTGACTCCACCTCTGCTTGCAGTGCGGGTGATCGTTCCAGTTCAAGCTCGAAACGCTTCGTTTCCTCGGGCGTTAGCTCGCCGAAAACAAAGTCAGTTGCTCGTGAATCATTAATTTGGTCACTCATCTTTTTGACCTCAGGTAATACCAGGCCACCAGCCTGGAAACGGATGGTTGTTTTCTAGGGCCGTACGAAAGCACAGCTTTTATTCGATTGCGGCTAATCGTGTGCGGACGGATTTCAGGCCGACGTGCAACAAATAACCAACGTTGCTGACGCTCAGTCCGGTCAGTTCGCTAATCTCTCGATAACTCAGTCCACTCTGCACCTTCAGCCGGATGACTTCTTGCTGTCTGGTTGGCAGATCGTTGATCAAACTGGCGGCCTGGCCCGCGTCATCACAACGTTCCGCGTCGACCTGTGGATCGCTTTCACGACTTTGCTGGTCGGCAGCATGTGCGTCAGAGAGGGTCTTCATTCGTTGTTCCTTCTTCAAAACATCAAAGGCTCGGTTGCGGCAAACGCGGTAAAGCCATTGCCGAACACAGTCTTCAACTTTCTGCCGCGGCTGCTTGCAGAGCCGCACAAACGTATCTTGAACCACATCGCTGGCGCGATCGGCATCGCCCAACAAGTGCGTGGCGTAACCCATCAACGGGAGCTCATACTCCCGAAAAACCTGGGTCAACCAAGCCTCATCCGACTTGTCGTTTATCTGATTCATGCCTCTGCCAGCAGAAGGATGCTTGTCCTTGCAGAAGTATCAACGATCAAAGATTTCTGTCCTTAGAAGAGTTTTTGCAAGTTTTTTGCAGGAATGATAAGAATATGTCCTTCCCATGCCGCGGCGAGGTTGTGCTGAAACCATCACGAACCGAAAATTTACCTGAGAATGCCTGACGATGCAGGCAGAATTCGGCGTCTCCCCGGCCGCGACGCTACCCGAACCACTCGCCGTGAAGCTCGTTCAGGTCAGTAGATTTGCCGAGACTCACCCTGCATTCAGCAGCCAAACGCGATGACGCAAGCACATGATCGGCGGCGAACCTCAACTTGGCGGGGGCTTCTCGCCGCCATGAATGAATCGCGAATCAGCCCCTTCAACGTGCATCCTCGTTTTTTCTACCAAGGTAAGAGCTACAAAATCCGCTCGGCCGGTCGCCGATTCCTGCTGTTGATCAACCGCTGGAAAAAAGTCAGTCAAGACGACAACCTCTCATCATTAACACCGAAGCAGACATCTCGCGCGGCCGCCGACCACGTAGCGGAAGTCAAATTGCGCGAGTGCTACGTACGATCCGGACGCTGATCCGCCGCGCCCGCCGACGCAAGCGGAGGATCCGGTGTACGGCAAGAAGTGCTTAGGATCGCCTACGGCAACTTTACCGACACCAGATCGCCGGCCGCGTTGCGAGCATAGACATGGCCTTCCAGCAACACCGGCACCGTCCAACAACGGCCGGTCAGGATTCTCGTTCTAGCCAGTTCGGTAAACCCTTTTGGATTGGCTTCGGCAATCACCAGGTAGCCGTCTTCGCTCAGGATCACCAGCTTGCCGTCGGCGATCATCAGCGAACCGCAGCCCAGATCGCTTTGCCGCCAGGCAACTTCACCGGAGGTCAGATTCATGCAGACCAAATGAACGACGCGGCCGAAGTTGGAGTTGCCGTCGAATCCGTATAAATGACCGTCGTACAGAATGCTGTTGTTAAAGTGGTTTCGCATGTCGCGATTGTCGTAAACGAGCTCCAGCTTCTCTGCGGTGAATCGAAACAAACCGCAGCCGACCCCGTAAGCCGTCGAAATAAAGATCATGTCGTCTTTGACAATCGGCGTGGTCGAATTGGTGCGAAAAGGTGACATCCAAGGGAAGGCATCCAGCTGTTTTCCGTCGCCGGCGCTCAGGACTCGCAAGCCATCCGAATCCAGCGTGGCCAACAACTGCTCGCCGTCCAGCCGCAGCAGCGCCGCGGAACCGTAGCCCGCCGTGTGTTTTGGCGTTCTCCAGTTCATTTCCCCGCTGGTTTTGTCGTACGAGACCACGCGACCGCCTTGCAAAATCAATTGCTGGTCCAACACCAACGGCGAACTGTTGAAGCCCCATTCGGGTAAAGCGACGCCGAGATCGGCTTGCAGCTCTTTTTGCCAAAGAATCTCGCCATCAGCAGTGCGAAAGCAAAACAGTTGGCCTTCTTTGCCAAGCGTGTAAACACGGTCACCGTCAATCGTCGGGGTCGAACCGGGACCGCCCTCGTACAAATTGTCGACCAATTCGCACGGATAGCTGTGCGTCCAAATCGTTTCGCCGGTTTTTCGGTTCAGGCAGTAGACGGTTTCCTTGCCGTCGTTGTGTCCCATCGTAAAGAGCCGTCCATCGGCGATCGAGACGCTGCTAAAACCGATGCCGATTTCCCGTTGCCAAACAACCGGCAGCCCCGATTCCGGCCAGTTGACCGACCAACCTGATTCGTCCGAAACGCCGTCGTGCGTGTTGCCCATCCAGTTCGGCCAAGTCCGATCTTGGGCATCCGTCGCCGATACAGTGACGACGAGCAGCATGACCGATGCAATCGTGCGTGACATGGGATCTCCGAGCCGTAATTGTTCGTTGCCTGCATAACCCTGAAGCATGCTTAACGCGTCGCCGTATCAGGGAATTGCCGTGTTCCCTAGAATAGCGTTTTACAACACGTCAACGAAACAGGCATCAACAGAATATGAATCGTTATCGGATGCAATTCGCTCCGCAGGTCTGGAAGCCGAAGATGAACGTGCCCTTGATCAATTGGCTGCGACCGCTTCGCAGCCGACGACAGCGTTCCGAAGTGCAGGTGGAGACCGTTGACGTGATTGGCGAGGGAATCGTCAAGGACGAACTTGCCAAAGGACATGGCGTATTGATCATGCCAAATCATCCCAGTCACGCCGACCCATACGTGATTTATGCCGCCGCTGACAGGGTCCCGACGCCGATTTTCATCATGGCAACATGGCACGTGTTTTACAATCAACCGTGGCACATCCAATGGTTGCTTCAGCGACACGGCTGTTTCAGTGTCGATCGCGAAGCGAATGATATCGGGGCCTTCCGGCTGGCCACCGATATCTTGCGGAAAAAGAAAAGCCCGCTGATAATTTTTCCCGAAGGAGAGATTTATCACTGCAACGAACGCGTGACACCATTTCGGGAAGGCGCAGCCGCAATCGCCGTAGCGGCGGCCCGTAAAGCAAAACGGCCCATCGTTTGCGTGCCGGCCGCCTTGACCTACAAATACATCGACGACCCGACTGAGTCGATCGTCAAGACAATGGGCGACTTGGAACAAGCGATTTTCTGGCGGCGTCAAGAGTCACAGCCGATCGAACAGCGAATCTATCGATTTGCCGAAGTGCTGTTGGCTGTCAAAGAACTTGAATACTTCAACGAAACTCGTAGCGGCCGGCTTCCCGATCGGATCAACGCGCTCAGGGAGCACATTTTGTCCGGAGTCGAACAGCGACATCAGCTTTCCAGCAAAACCGATTCGATACCGGAGCGAGTCAAAGTGGCCCGGCGGACAATCATTCAAGAAATGGAGCAGTGCGATGCCGCCAGGCGAACGGAATTGGACCATGACCTGGACGATCTGTTCTTGGTTGTTCAGTCGTTCAGCTATCCCGGCGATTACGTCGACGAAAAACCATCGATCGAACGCCTGGCTGAAACGATGGACAAATTTGAGGAAGACGTTTTGCAGCGGCCGACCGCGGAAATTAAGGGGATGCGGCGTGCCAAAGTGCAGTTCGCGCCTGCCATCGAGGTGGTCGGCGATCGAAAGATAAAAAACCAAACAACAACGTTAACACGACGCGTCGAGGAGGCCGTCCAATCGATGTTGGACAAAGCTTCATCGTAGCCGAAGCCTTCGTTTCCCGGCACGAGCCAAAATCAGTGCTCAGGAAACGGTACCGAGTGCCGCAAAGCGGCAAAACCTGGCCAATTTCGCCGCTTTGTGGAAGCCCGGAATCCCACAACGGCTGCTTTGGCTGCTAACATACTTCGCTCACTTTTTCTTTCTGGGGCCACGCAGAATACTTTTCCGCAACAGCAATTGAGTCAAATGCGATGAAGAAGATTTTCTTGTTATTTGTGCTGACAACCATCTTCGCCCTGTCGTCACAGCCGGGATCACGTGCCCAGGACGCCGGGCCCGAGCTTGTTCCGCAAGATCAAAAGGACTCGGAAACTGCAACAGACGAAGAAGCTAAGGATGCCGAACAGTCGATACGAGAGTTGATTCAACAGCGCGAGTTGGACGAGGCGGCCAAGCAACTTGAGTTGGCAATTGAAAACGATTCCGACAATGCCGGCTTGCACAACTTGCGTGACCGTTTGGGACAATCGTATTTGGTGACTCGAAAATATGATCAGGCGTATAAACAGCTACAGAAAAGTTTTGCATACCGGATCGCCAATGTCGATAATGCGACGAATCAGATGCAACTGATGGTCACGTTATCGCTGTTGCGAATTGCCTCGGTCCGCGTCGGTGAGCGTGAGGCAGCGGACGTTTTGGTCGATCGCGCAATTGAGGCGATCGATGCGAATGACTTGGGTGTTGCCTCTCTTCAAGCGCTTTCGAACTTGATTCCACAAAAAGCGGTTCAGTTGGCCGGCAGTGGTGATTTGGTCGGTGCCAATCAGTTATTGCGCGAGCGGATCGATCGAATCGACTCGTTGGACGCGACGGGGAAAATGAAGGAGTCGTTGGTCACCGCAAAATCGCGGCTGTTGTCTGCATTGGGCACGCTGCCTGAGGCAACCGAAGAGGTGAAATCGGAGATCGATGAATTTATTACCAATGCGATTAACGAGTATCCGGAATCACAGTCAATACTGTCGGAGTTCAGTCGGATTCAGTCGATGTTCATCGCGCGAAGCTATCGCAGTGACCCCGAAGCAGCGATGGAGCGTCTGAATAGGACTGTGAAAATACTGAAAACCGCAGTCGAAGAAGACAGCAGGTTGCGCGGTTATCTTGATCGCATCAGATCATATGAACCCAGGATCAAAGCAGCACTGCAATTAAAAGAAATGATCGGCAAACCGGCGCCGGAATTCGAGATTGCCGCTTGGGTCAACCAGGGAGACGTGACCGAGGAATCACTGAAGGGAAAAGTCGTGCTGCTGGACTTTTGGTCGGTCTGGTGCGGCCCCTGCATTGCAACTTTCCCGCATCTTCGCGATTGGTACGATGAATTTCATGAGCAGGGATTCGAGATCGTCGGCGTGACTCGCTATTACGGTTACACCTGGGACGACGAATCAAAAAGCGCAAAGAAGTCAAAGGACGAAGTTGACGCGGAAACCGAAAACGAGACGTTGCAGAAGTTCCTGGAACACCACGAGCTACGGCATCCCACCATCGTCACGCCCAAGGACAGCAGCATGCAGAAAGCTTATGGCGTCACGGGAATTCCCCATGCTGTGCTGATCGACCGAAAGGGGAATGTGCAAATGGTCAAGGTTGGGTCGAGTTCCTTGAATGCGAAACTGCTCCAGGAAAAGATCACGGAATTGATCGCTGAATAGCCCCGCGGCTCGTCGTTCGGTTGCTCAATCCCGTTTTCGCTTAGATCGGCATCGCGAAGATTGCCCGATTTGCGCAAAGGTCACATCGCGATGAAGATGACGTTGCAACATCTGGACTTGCGCCTCGCTCATCCATTCACCATTGCCCGTGGTTCGATCAGCACGCAGCGTAGCCTTGTCGTGCGTCTGGAACACGGCGGCGAATACGGGTTGGGCGAAGTCTCCGAAAACTCGTATTACGGGCATACGATCGAATCGATGTGCGATTCGCTTGCCCTGGTGCAGCCGCTGCTGCGCGACTGCGCAGACCCAACCGGCGGCGATTGGCCCGGCGGCGATTGGCCCGCCCAACTGTGGCAACGAACAAGCCAGACTTTAGTCAATGACATGTTTGCCTTGTCGGCATTAGATATCGCTGCTCATGATTTGTGGGCAAAGATTCAGGGAGTCCCACTCTATCAGGCATGGGGGCTGACTTGGAACGAAATCCCAGCGTCAAGTTACACGATCGGGATTGCCACCATCGATGAAATGATCGCCAAACTGAATGAACAAGCTGGTTGGAGCATTTATAAGATCAAACTGGGAACGGCCAATGATTTGGAAATTGTCCGCCAGTTGCGGCAACACACCGCTGCGATCTTTCGGATTGACGCCAACTGTGGTTGGGGATACCAAGAAACGATTGACAATGCCGCCGAACTGGCCCAAATGAATGTTCAATTTATCGAGCAGCCGCTGCCAATCGATGCTCCCGCGGCGGAAAGGGAACGCGTTTTTACAGAGTCCAAGCTTCCCATCATCGCCGACGAAGCCTGCCAGATCGAAGATGACGTGGATCGCTGCCATCGTTGCTTTCACGGTGTCAACATTAAACTTTGCAAATGCGGCGGACTGACTCCCGCGTTGCGGATGCTTCACCACGCGAAATCGCTGGGCTTGAAAACGATGGTCGGTTGTATGATCGAGAGTTCCATTGGCATCAGCGCCGCGGCACACTTGCTGCCGCTTTTGGATTACGCTGATCTGGACGGTGCCACGCTACTGCAGCAGGATCCTGCCGAAGGTGTCAAGATTCTTCAGGGGCGGGTGGAGCTGACTGGCCGCCCGGGATCCGGCGCCAGACTGGCATGATCGATTAAGGGAGACACGAAATTTCTGACAGCGAAATCATAGCGACGAAAAAATCGTTGTCGGCCCCGCTTTCGATCATCGGTGTGCTGTTACTGGGGCTGCTCGGTGCTTATCTGGGTCAGCAGGTGTGGGTGGAACGATTCACGTCAGCAGGCGGGCAGCCGATCATTGTCGACAAAGAGCTGCAAGCGGCTGCTGAATCACTGCGTGAACAAGTTATCGCCGACAAGAAACCCGCGAGCACCGTGGTCCAGCGTGATGGTGAATCGATTCGCGTCACGACGGGCCGCCATTTTGGAATTTGGTCGGTGCTGCCGGCCGCGGTGACGTTAACGATCTGCCTGGTATTTCGCGAACCGTTGCCGGCTCTGGCGCTGGGAGTGATCACCGGCGGGATGGTGCTCGGTCGTTTCAACGTGATCGACCAGGTATTCTTGCCGGGAATCGGCTCCCAGGCCGCGGCGAGTCTGACCCTGCTGTATTTGTGGTTGCTGGGCGGATTGCTTGGCGTCTGGTCAAAAACAGGTGCTTCGCTGGCGTTCGCCGATTGGACTTGCCGCACCTTTGTCCGTGGTCCCCGCAGCGCAAAGTTGGTCGCCTGGGCACTCGGCATCTTTTTCTTTCAAGGCGGCACGATCAGCACGGTACTGGTGGGAACGACCGTTCGTCCGGTTACCGAACGCAACAAAATCAGCCCCGAAGAACTCAGCTACATCGTTGACTCGACCGCTTCTCCCATTGCATCACTGATTCCTTTTAATGCGTGGCCCATTGTCGTCGTTCCCCTGATCTTTGTTCCCGGGGTCGAGTACCTGGCGACCGAGCCCGATCGCATGGGATTCTTTTTCAGGTCAGTTCCACTGAGCTTCTACAGCATCTTTGCGGTGACTGGCACGTTCTTATTAGCGATTGACAAAGCACCGTTTTTGGGCCGTCGTTTTCGCGCCGCAATCGCGGCTTCAAGAAATCAAATAGCGACCCCGGCGCCAGAGCAACTGCACTTGAGTGCGACGGCCACCGACACGATCGAACCGATGGGCTGGGAGGGAGAAGTTGCGGCTCAAGTTGATCCCCAGTACCACGCTCATTTTTTTGAATTCCTGATACCGCTGGTGACTTTGATTGGCATTGCCGTTGGCACGGGGATTTTTCTTGGCAAGCCACAAGTGCATTGGGCATTTGCGGTCGCTTTCACGATCACCGTCATGTTTTCGCTGTTCCGTGGCATCCGCTTCTCATCGCTGGTCGATGGCATTGGTGACGGGCTGAAGAGTGTCACTGTCGCTTCCGTCATTCTGGTCCTGGCCGTCGTTCTGGGCGGGCTGACTCGCGAGTTGGGCGCGGGTTTGTATGTGTCAGCTGCCCTGGGCGAAAACGTGCCCCAAATTATTTTTCCCGGTTTATTGTTTGTACTGACCGGCTTGATCGCATTTTCGACGGGAACCAGTTTTGGTACCTACGCCATTGCCTACCCGTTGACGATGCCGATGGCGGTGGCGATGGCAGAAGGCCTGTCACCGGGCGCCGGCGAGTGGTTTGTGATGCTGTGTTTCGCCGCTGTCTTAAATGGCAGCGTTTGGGGCGACCAATGCTCGCCCATTTCTGATACCACGATACTTAGCTCGCTCGTTTCCGGGTGTGACTTGATGGAACACGTCAGGACTCAGCTGGTTCCCGCGTTGCTAGCTGGTTTGCTTGCCGTGATCGCCTGGACCGTATTTGCCGTTGTCGTTACGTGATGGTTTTCGGCCGCGTATACTTGAGCTAGTGCTTTGTCAAATTTTGCCTTTAGGGTAGCTGGATTCGCCAGAATTCGGTTCGTTCCAAGATACCCCGAAGTCTGGCGACATCGGCTACGATCACCACCCCATTCTTGACTAAACCCTTTCAAAACTTTTTCGACGCGCCGTTATTCATGC
>JBFJVZ010000178.1:0-14423 GCA_041623895.1 Pirellulaceae bacterium
AGTGGCGGGATTCGTATTTGCCGTTTACCTGGTAACCCGAAGCGTGAGCGAGGGAATTGCGTGATTTGTCGCCTCGCTCACGCTTCGGGTTACCAATGGGCTACCGTCATGATCAAGGTTATTTCCAAATTCCAGCACTAGGATCGGCGTCGCAAATTCCGCTGCCACAATCACTTACGCGGCTACGAGGCGACGTCGTGGACTTCGACGCGTCCGAACCGCGGAGACTTGCCTTGCTTTTCTGGCTTCGGTTGGCCCTGAGCACCGGCCAAAAGGAGCTGTTTCCCGTCCCTGGAGTATTCTGCATGGGTAACGCGATAGCCGGTTTTTAGACTTGCCAGGCGTTGCCCGGAGCCCAGATCAAACAGGCCCACATTCCAGTCGCCGCCCCGCAGGCGACCGCCCATCACAAAGTGGCCAGCAGAGGGATGCACGGCCAGCGTTTCCATCAGTCCTTCGCCCGCTTCGCCCTCGTGAGTCTCATCTAATTTTTTGGCCTGCCCCCGCCACGACCACTTTTGCCAGAGCTGCCGTCCGTTGCCCGCCATGGGGTCCCGCATGGGTCCCATGCCCGCTAACAACAGTTCATTTCCATCGGCAGTGAATTGCAAAGCAAAGATACCGCCTAAATAACAGTGACTCTTGATGATGCCCCAACTTGTAAAATCGGGCGTCGTCCAATTGGCGACCAGACTGCCATCGGCGATATCAAACACGCGAACTTCGCCCATTAGATTGCCCGCCGCGACATATCGACTGTCGGGACTCAGCGCCACTGCCTGAACCGATGGTACGTGCGGCAGAGCGCGGAGTGTCTTGCCTGATTGGACGGAAACAACTTTGATCGACGGTTCTCTTTCCGGTTCAGGTTCGTACCGATAGCCGCCGGCCAGGTATTGTCCGGTCACCGAAGCGATCAACTGTTGATTCGCAGAAACGGCCATATCCCACGACCAGAAGTCATGGATTTTCTGTTTGCGTGTGATCTCTCCGCCAGCCAAATCAAACCAGTACACCGCACCGTCATACCCCGCAGACACGAGTAATTCGTTTGAGACCCAGGCAGCCGAACTTACGTAGCTGTCATGTTGATACAGCTTTTTTTCTTGCTGCGAGGCAAGTTCCACGCGGTACACACCGTCCATACACGCGGCCACCAACGATTGACCATCCGGCGCAAAGGAAGCACCAAGAATGCCGGTCGGCAACTTGAAGTCGTGCTTCTTGCGTAGGGTTGGTTGGTTCATGCGTTCGTGTAGGCCCAAACTTGTCGTAAGCTGGGGTTTGTCTGGCATCTGAAGATCTTGTGCTCGCCAGGCCGATTCCCGGCCAACGATCATGTTTTCAATATTTCTTCTATCGCTTTGGCGTTTTCTTCGACGCGGTGAAAGGTCGGCAGCCCCGGCAGGTCGTACTCTTGGTGAGGCTCGATTCCCAGTGCGCGAAAGATCGTGGCGAACAAGCGGCGGTTGTCGACCTGGTTCTCGGCAACTTCGACTCCCAAGTCATCCGTGGCTCCATAAACAATGCCGCCTTTGATTCCAGCGCCGGCCATCGCCATGCTCCAGGCGTTCGGGTAATGATCGCGGCCGCGGGCTTCGTTCAACCATGGCGTCCGTCCAAATTCACCCATCGCGATCACCAGGGTGTCCTCCAGCATGCCGCGATCATCCAGATCGTTGACCAATTGAAACAAGATGTTATCAAGCTCCGGTACCAGCATTTGATGCATCTCGTGTTGGAAGACGTGATTGTCCCAGGGCATGCCGTTGGCAACCATCACGAAGGTGGAACCGTTTTCGATCAGATGGCGTGCCTGCAACGCATGCTGTGCGAACGCGCCACCGCCGTAGCGTTCGCGGTCTGCTGCGGGCAAGTTGTTCAAATCAAACAGCGGCGCGCAGCTCATCAGCCCTTGAACGCGATCGAATGCCGCGTTATGCGAAGCTGCCGCTGCACTGCGGCGATCATTTTCGTACTTGCGACTCAGAAAACTCCGCAACGCTTCGCGGTCGGCATGCTCAAGTTCGGAAAGCGAATCCGGTTTCTGGATATTTGGAATCGAGTAATCACCGCCGGCCCGCACCGGCCCGTATTGTGCGCCCAACCAACCAGCCCAATTTCCGGCCTTGAACGCTTTGAATTCGTTCCCTTCCGGGCACGGATCCAATAACACAAATTGCGGCACGGCGCTGTCCAGCTGCCCAAGTTGCTGTGCGATCACGCTGCCCAGAATCGGTCTGGTGAATGGCGGCCGTGGTTTATCACCCCGTGTCAGAACGTCGATGCCTTGAAAATGTTCACTGGGCTTGGTTTTCATGCTACGGATCACGGCCAACTTGTCCATGATCGTGGCGCACTTGGGCATCAGTGAACTGATTTGGACGCCCGGCAAATTCGTGTTGATGGCTGCGAACGGTCCGCCTGTTTCCGTACCCGGTTTTGGGTCCCAGGTCTCAAATTGACTGGGTGCCCCGCAGAGCCAAAGCAGAATGCATTTTTTTCCGCGACGCTTGGTCTCGTCCGCCAAGGCGGGAATCGAAAACAGCCCGCTAAAGCTGGCGACCGACGCGGAACCGGCTGCCATCGCGCCCTGCAGAAACAGCCGGCGGTGCAGCCCATGTTCCGGACTTCCGCAGCTGTGAAGCGTTTCGCGCATCGGCGTCTTTCGCATCGGTTCAATGGTTGAATCGGAATTCTGCGCTGGTCAACATCGCCCACAGGGCATGTCGTAATGCGGCCTCCGGTTTCTCTTGCCGGGCCCGCAAATAATCGGTCAATCTGGCTGCTTCGCTTTCGTCCGGCTCACGACCAAACACGGTCCGCAAAAGCAATGCCGCGCGACTGGAGTGCAATTGTAGTTTCGTCAAGCGGGAAACCAAATGCGATGGCTCACTGCCCGCCGAAAGAAACTCGTGCAACGCCGCATTGTTGCTCAGGAACAGCGCATCGCTAATCGTGACGACATTTTCATCAGGCAAAACATCCTTGAATTGTTGCCTGAATAGTCCAACGATTGAATCGTCAGTTTTATAGCCGCCGCGGACAATCAATTGGACCGATCGCGACATCTGTTCGGCGGTCAAGGGCCGTTCCAAATACCAGGCAAAGGACGCAGGATCATCAGCACCCTGAGGTTGAATCGAATCAAGTTGGTATGCGTCGCAGAGCGCGATGCTGCGAACCAATCTGCGGATATCAAACCCGCCAGCCGCGAAATCGTCGGCCAACCAATCCAGCAGCCGCGGGTGACTGGGTTGGTGAACGCTATCCATTTCATCATAAGGATGCACGATCCCACGCGCCATTAGCATTGCCCAGACTCGATTCACCAACGCCCGCGGCAGCAGCGAGTGTCCTGTGACAATTTCTTCGACGAACTTTTGTCGACGCGAAAACTTTGGCACCCGCGGATCACCTTCCAGGCCCGCCGGCACGTACAAGTCGTCTTTGTCTTGTTGTTTCTCATCCTTACCCGGCCGCGGCTCATCGACAGTGACGGCGTCAAAGAAAGTCAAACGATTGGGGCGACTTTCACCGCTAAGATTCGCGAATTCGGAGAAGCCGCCAATCGCTGACTCGGCAACACGAGGCCCGTTCTTGGTGTTTTCGTTTTTGCCTCGGTTAAAAAAAGCGACCAATCCCCAGTAGTGCTCCTGCTTGATCTCGTCGGCGACCATGTGATCGTGACATTGGGCGCATTCGACTCGAATACCAAAGAACGCGGGGGCAACGGATTCGGCGATCGTTTGATACTTGTCATATCGTTCGTACAAGAACCAGATCGCCCCTCGCTTGTGCTGGCCGTCTGGCCGAGCCAACAAGATTTCCGAAACAACATCGTTCCAAGCTCGATTGCTGCGAAATACGTCTTCCAAGTAAGACCGCCACTGATGCAGTACGCGTTCGGCATACTTGCTTTCGTCCGCCCGACCCATCAACAGTGTGTCAAAAACATCAGCAAAGTGCTGAACATAGTCTTCGCTACCGAGCAGCAGATCGACCAAACGCCGGCGTCTATCGTCGCCGCGGTCAGCAAGAAACGCCTCGACTTCGGGAACCGTCGGAACGCGACCGGCCAGATCCAGATAGACGCGTCTGACGAATGTCCGGTCCGAACATTTCTCCGCCGGCGTGATGCCGCGATCCTTCCAGGCGGTGGCGATGAAATGGTTGATCTGTTCCGTTGCATCCGCCTTGGGCAATATGGCGATCACGTCGTCTGCCACAACCACGACGTCGGCAGGGAAGAGGATGCCAAAAGCGGTCAATGCAAAACAGAATCTCATCATTGAGTTGCAAAACATTTCTTTTCGGTCTGATCGACTGCGGATTCGACGTATCATAGTCCCAATTATCAGAAAACGTAATATCCGCGGAAACCCTATGCGACCGTTTGCGCTACTGTCATTACTTGTAATCGGATCATGGGCCGCAGGTGCGGAAAGGCCACCCGATATTTTATTGATCGCCATCGATGACTTGCGTCCGATGCTGGGTTGTTATGGCCACGATCGAATTCAGACACCCAATATTGATTCTTTGGCGCGCCGAGGTGTTGTCTTCCAGCGGGCGTATTGCCAATACGCCAAGTGTGGCACATCCCGGCTTTCGCTGATGACGGGATTGCGACCGGATGCGGTGGGCGTGTTCAGCAACAACGTCGACGACGTCGCTGACTTTCGCCGCCGACGCCCCGAGATCAAGTCGCTCGCCCGCTGGCTGAAAGACCACGGATACCGCACACAGTCTTTTGGCAAGATCTATCACGACGGTTGGGATCTTGCCAGCGACTGGTCGGTGCCGTCGATGCCGGGGCGACCGCGTGAAATGTGGGAAGTTGTCCAGGAATCAAGTCCCACCAGCCCCACGCAAATTGCCGAGCGACTGGATTGTCCCGTGATGCAAAGCCCTGACGTGCCCGATGACCATCTGTTTGCCGGCCGCATGACCAAGGAAGTGCTAGCGGCTCTGAATGCCCGGACGCCCGAGCCAAAATTTCTTGCCGTTGGATTCCGCCGGCCGCATCTGCCCTTCGTGGCGCCGAAAAAATATTACGAGATGTACGATGTCGGCGAATCGTGGCTAGCACCCAACCCAATGCCTGATGACGGCGCGCCGGTGATGGCCTGGTTCAATTCCGATGGTTACGTCGGTTCGGCTAAGAAGATTGGTTTAACGATGCCCAATCCACCAACACGTGCTGAAGCGATTCATTGGAACGGTTATGAACTGCGCAGTTACGTCGGCGTTCCCAATCACGGTCCAATTGACAAGGACTTGCAGAAGCAATTGATTCGCGCCTACGCCGCATGCATCACGTACGTGGACACACAGATTGGCAAGCTGCTCGGCGAGCTGGAACGTCAGGGGCGGTTGGATTCGACTTACATCATTCTCTGTTCCGATCACGGTTGGCACCTGGGAGAACACAGTGCCTGGGGAAAGATGACCAACTACGAGATTGCCACCCGAGTGCCGCTGATCATTGCCGGCCCGTCAATCAAACCGGCACGAACAAAATCGCTGGCGGAATTGGTCGACCTGTACCCGACGATTTGTGATTTGGCCGCGATCGATACACCCCGGCATGTTCAAGGCGAGAGCCTGAGCAAGACACTCGGCAAGCCAAGCGAGATCAATCAAGAGTCTGCGATCAGCCAGTACTCGCGGTTCCGTGATCGTTACATGGGATACGCGATTCGCACGTCGCGATATCGTTTTGTGCGTTGGCAACAAGCCAAAGATGGCAAACTGGTCTCACGCGAATTGTACGATCACGACGTTGATCCGAAGGAAACCACCAACCTGGCCGGCGATGCGAGATTAGCTAAGCTGATCAGCAAGTTGGAAACGCAGCTCGAATCCGCCCTCAAGTTGGGCCGTTGACTCAGTTGAATCAAAGTCGACGATCGATAGCAGCGAGTCCTCGCTCTCATGCAAGAGGCAGCGATCTTCATCCAGGACGCTGCAATCGCAGATCGCAGGTCCTTGTCAGCGATGCGTCGAACCCGACCGGTTGATAAGTCAATTTCATCTGGCCGCCGTCAATGGTCACCAATGTGAAACCGGGCCGGAACTCATCGGGGTTATAGCCCGGTGCTCCTCGTGCTTCTAGTTTCCGATCCTGGTTGTACAGCGCCGACGGAAAGCAGATTTCCTGAATCGGCGCGCGATCGTCCCATCCGCGGATACCGTTGTGAAAGTGGCCGTGCATCAGGGCAATCACGCTGGCAGTATGCTTGTCGAGCATCTGATAGAACTTCGTTTGCCCGTGTTCCGGCTTGACATACCAGGCACGATCTGGAGGCAAGTTTTTATGCACCGGGACATGCATGCAAATCAGCAGGTATTGGTTATGTTTCGCCGCTGCCGCGCACTGTGAGTCGATCCAATCGATTTGATCATCCCGTAAGAAACCATCATGTGAATCAACATGGGCGTTGTTGATCAGCAGAAAACGGACCCCTTGGTGTTCGATAACGGTGTCGATCGCTTCGCGAATGTATTTGCCGAACAACTCGGGGGGATCATGGTTGCCGGGGATTTCGTAAATCGGTTTACCGATTTTCTCACGGGCTGCAAGATAAATCGGATACTGTGATTCCTGTCGCCTGTCGACAACGTCACCCAGGTGTAGAACGAGATCCCCGTCTGCTCTGGCGATCTCGCCAGCGGTTTTCTCCCATTGTCTGGCCGCCGCATCCTTTTCCCGATAACCGACGTGGGTGTCGCTGACGACAATAAAGGACAGGCGTGGCAGTCTTTCCTGACCCCGCAAACACTGCGGAGACAACACGCACGATCCGGCAGTGGTGATGGCGGCCGCTAAAAGTTGCCGTCGCGAAACGGTATGATTCAACACACTCACTCCCAAAACCGCCCCGCTCGTCAGCGACTATTATGCATCAAACTGAGCGGGCAGGGTCGTCATTTCGATATTCCATCGTCGTCGTGAACAAGTACGACGTTGATAATAACACAGGACCGCGTGTGGCCGGCTTGTTTTACCGAGGACAACCAGAATCATGAGCGGAATCGTCGGCCATACGATCTACGCGATCTTGGCGGCCAAGGCGGCCACGGCAAAAAAACTGCCGCTCGCCCCGCTGATTTACCGCCACTACGCAAGTTATTTATGTGGTGCGTATCTGGGTTGCGATATTCAAACCATGCCGGAAGCGGTTTGCCTCGACACCGGTCAAGAGGTTGGCTACGGCACGGCTCCGTTAGCAAAGAGTCCAATCACGGGCGGCGAAGTGAAACCCTGGGTGCTTCAACATCATGATCGCCAGTACCGTCCCCGTGATCTTCATCGCATCTTTTACGGGCGCTCCCATCTCGTGTTTGGCTGGAGCCCGGCTGACAAGAAACATACGGTCCCTTGGGATCACTTGGCGGACTATGCGGCAATGGTCGTGCAAGATGCGATTGACTTATTCGCGCCCGGCGAGCGGCAACTGGCGTATCTGTTTGGCTGGATGGCACACATTGTTGGCGATTGCCTGATCAAGTCCGTCCAACCGGGAATCACGCTCGATCTACTGGACGGAAAATATACGCCGGCGAATCGGCCCATTCAGGACCTGGTCACGTTTCATGAAGTCGGTGTCGGGGAACTTGGCCTTAACTGGGCGAGCCTGCTAAGCGACTTGGCGGAGACCCCCGTCGAACCGATTCAGTTGCACTACATGCGAGTAGGGCGACCACGCGGCTTGCTGGCGGAGCAATTTCCTAACGCATGGGCGCCGGAGCACGAGGGCCTGCTGCAGCATGTGTTGAAAGAAAACCGCCGCTACCAACAGCTTCGCAACCCGCGACTGATCAAAAAGTATGCTTTGAAAAAGTCGCGATCAGGATGGGAATGTGACGCGGAATTGAGTCGTCAGACCGGCGGTCTGCAGTATGCGGAAATGAGAAAGCTGGCCGAACAGGCAAACTTTCGGCTCGCGCTCCGGCAGATCGCTGAAACCATTGTGCAGCTATTTTCCCAAGTGACCGAACGAGTTTCCGCCCTGCGGGACCTGGACGACCACGCAGCACCGACCTGGGACGAAATCACGGAGCGTTGGAAAAAATGACCCGTTCGCTGGGGGGAGGACGCGAGAATACGGGAGCCCGATCTGGCGTTAGCTGCTAGAATGTCGATGTTCGATCCTTCCGAGGTTTCCTTCATGAATTCTCCTGCTGACGAACCAAATCTCTTCGAAGATTTGGATTTGCCCCCCGCGGACCCCAATCTCCCGGCTACCGATTTGGGAGCTCAGGCTACTGATCTGGGCGCTCAGACTATTGATCTCGGCGCTCAGGTCACTGATCTCGGCGCACAGACTACTGATCTCGGCGCAGAGGCCACCCCGTCAAAGCTGCCCGCCACGGCAGCCGGCGTACCGCTCGCCGACTCCAAGCTCGCTGCCGATGCAGGCCAAGCCAACGAAGCTGGCATCCCGGACTTGCCCGATCCTCACGCCGATCACGAAGTCAACTCGTTTCACTTGATCGCCAGCACTTCCGTCTCGGTCGTCGTGCACACCTTGATCATCTTGCTGTTGGCAATTGTCACGGTCGACGTTCAGAACTCGGAAGACTTTGACATCATTGCCTTGCCGCCACGCCCGGTCGACGATGATCCACCGGTCGAGGTCGAACTGGAACCGGAAATCGAAGTGGTTCCGCCGGAGAATGTGTCGTTGTTCACGGCCGCGCCGGCCGCAGCCAGTTCGGCGGCATCGGCGATTGGCGGAACACCGGTGTTGGACAAGGCGCTGGTGGCCAAGGCCGACATGTCAAACTTGCAAATTGGCGCGCCCACCATCGGCATCCCAAGTTCGATGACTCTGATCGAAGGCATCCCCGATGGCGAAGTTAAAGGGGAGGCGCGGGACATCGTCGACAATTATCAGCAAGCGCTCGATCGGCTTGCGCAAGAATTGCTGTGGATGCTGGACGAAGGCCCCGTGTTGGCGGTGTGGTGCTTCGATCAATCCAAGAGCATGAAAGACGACCAAAAAGAAATTCGCGATCGCATCGACACCGTTTACGTGCAATTAGGTTTGGACGGACGTTCCAAGAATAACGCACTGCAGACGGCCGTCACCAGTTACGGCCAAGGTTTCATCGATCATACCCAGCACAAACCAACACCGAACCTGGACCAAATTCGTGCCGCTATCGATGCCGTGCCGGTTGACGATTCGGGCATGGAGATGATGTGCAGTGCGGTCGGACGAGCAGTCAATACGTATCGAGACCTCGCCCGCCGCGGTCGACAGATGGCATTGATCTTGGTGACCGACGAGAGTGGCGAACAACCCAACAACCTTACCTATCTGGAGGACGCAATCTCGGTCGCACAGGCAGCCAGGTGCAAAATCTATGTGTTGGGCCGCGAATCGGTCTTTGGTTATCCTTACGCCTTCATTCGCTGGCGTCATCCGCAAACCAATCGCGTGCACTGGCTCAGGATCGACCGAGGCCCCGAGACCGGTTTCCCGGAACAATTGCAAACCAATGGATTCCGCCGTCGACACGATGCCTTCAGTAGCGGCTTTGGCCCCTATGAACAAACCCGCATGGCTCGTGAAACCAATGCGATCTTCTTTATGTTGCCATCGGTGGAGTCGAACCTGGTTCACTCCACAAAAATCCGCTACGACATGGAAGCTTTGCGGCCCTACCGCCCAGACCTGCGAGCGCGAAGCGAAGTCTTTGCCGATCGTGACGAGTTTCCGCTGCGGACGCTGATCTGGAAAGTCATTCAGGATTTGAATCCCTATCACCAGGAATCCAAAAAGGTCCTGGAAATGCGGATGGAGTTTTCGCTGAAGCCTCAGGAATTCGTGCAGCAGGCTCGCCAAGAACAAGCGAAAGCGAAACTTCATTTGCAATACATGGGACAGGCGGAACAAGCTTTGCTCTCAGGCCAAAAACTGCGCGAGCAAGAAGCCGATCCACGCTGGCAAGCCAATTACGATTTGATTCTCGCTCAACTGGTTGCTTATCAGGCCAGAATCTACGAGTACGGTGTCGCTTTGGACGCGTTCATTGCCAATCCCAAGACCGCACCACCGACCAAGGGCAACGCCATCTTAAGGCATTGGGACATTCGCACGGTAAAAACCATTCGCACCGAAGAAGCCAAGCCGTACATCGATCGCGCCAGCAGCATGTTCGCCGAAATCAAGCGGGAGCACCCCGGTTCGCCCTGGGCCGCACGTGCCCAATGGGAACTCAATCGCGGCTTCGGCGTCGACCTGGGTCCCGATTACGATCTGCCATACAAGAGCGTGCCCAACCCCATACCGCCACCGAAGCTGTAGATCCAGGCTCGGCATCCGGCCGTGCCACCGGGCCCTCGAGCTATTCTCTACGCGTTGAACTTCGCGCTTTGTTTGACCATCCCTGCTGCCGTGCCGAGAACACGCGCACCGCTGCTGAATTTGCCCAATAGAACACAACTTGGGGCTGTGAGCCATGTTCCGGTTGTTGTGATTGTCGCGGCTTCTCGCGACTCACGGCTGTCATTGATCTGCAATTGGCCGCGGGTTTTTGGACGTGTCGATTGCGATCTGAACTTGAGTCTATTCCGGGAAAAACGCAAATTTAAAAATCGCAAATTTGCTGAGGGAATTCCCTTGCCGTCCGTAAGTATGTCGTAGAGTTCATCGTTGGATCAGGGACATTCATACCCCTAACCAAAGAACTAAAAAAACGCACGACAAGGCAATAGAACTATGAAAAAAAGTGCTCAAAACCTCTGGAATGACGAAGCTGGTTTCGTCGTTTCCATCGAACTGATTCTTTTGGCATCGATCGCAGTCGTCGGATTGATTGCTGGAATGTCAGCTGTCCGTGACGCTACGGTCTCCGAGTTGTCGGACGTCGCCGGTGCCGTACAAGATATCAACCAATCGTACGTCTACTTTGGCGTCACCGGTCACTCTGCCAGCACGGCAGGCAGCGATTACATCGACGGCTTGGATCACTGCGATCTAGCTGAAGACGTAGCCGGGCTCGCAGACAACTGCATCACCTTTGACGGTGCCGTCGTCAACGAAACGGATGACACCTCCGCTGTTGCTGCTTCGGCCGTCACCACGCCAACTGGACCAACTGTACCGTAGTCTCTCGTAGACAACCGGATTCAGAATCAGAGTCGAACGCCCCCGGCGTTCGGCTCTTTTTTTTTGTGTGTAATCAGGGGCAAACGACTTCGTCGACGCAAATCAGCTTGCTGCAATGATCAGCACAGTCAAAGTACGCTGTCGCCTGGCCACGCACGCTGGGGTTGGACAAAACACAACCGAATAGCGAAGAGAAATACCAGTCGATTTCCATTTGCTGTTGGACGTGAACCGCACAAGGACCCGCGAAGACGGCATAGTGGACGTTTTCTTGCACGTGGTTCCGCTCGGCGTCGGCATTTTGGTCCTCGTCCAAGGAAACTGCGATCCTGCCCGGGTCGATCGGGTCCGGGCCGTATAACAGTGCAAAGGCACCGTTACCGCCACGTTCACCTGATTGACTGGCGACCGCGAAAGTTCCCGCGTCGGAGGGGAAGGCAAACGTATACGGTGGTGAATTGCCCACACCTCCGACGCTCCGTTGAGTGTCGCCCGCGTAATAAGTCAGCCCGCCGATGTTTCCAGCGCCCTCTTCCAGCACGATGTATCCAACCGTTTCATTGGCACGCGTGACATCCGAATCTTCGCCCACGTGTTTGCCCGTCCACAGGCCCGTCGTGTCTGCGGCAAAGCGGCGATCTCCCCGGTGGCTCCAAAAAACCGACCAGTCGGGATCGTTGTAGCTCATCACCTGACCCACGACGACCGGATTTGCGTAGGCATTAACGTAACCCCGGTTTTCTCCAACCCAGCTGTCGTCTTCGTCGGTCACGGTGGAATTGTAGGTAAACGCTTCCATCGTCACGCCATCATTCGCCATCGTGTAAACGCCTGCTTCGACAATCAAAAAGTAAACATCGTAGCCAGCCATCGGTGCGTCGTTGTTGACGTTTTGCACGAAGAATTCAAAGCTATTGGCGCCCACATTGCGAATGCGAACGACCATCGGTGGATCCGCGTCCGAGTAGTTGATCGTGCCCACGACAACCATCGATGTATAGCTGCGAAAACACAGCCTGACGGTTTGCCAGGTGGCCGTACTTGTCTGCACCGTCGCCACAGCATTGGGCCCCGAACGCTGACTGCACGCTCCAAGATACTGCGTGTGAAGCTCGGTTCGCGGAGTCACTTCGACCAGCGAGCCGAAGACAATGTCGCCATCGCAACTAGCGTTTTCGGAGGGCGCATTGCCCGAGTCTCGATTTGCACTCAAGCCAGGCGGATTGCCAAGTACCAGGTTTGCCGCGGCAAAGTCGATGCCGCTGTTTCTGGCCTCCAAAGTGCTCGGCGATCCACCGGTCGCGCACCTATTTGCTGCAGCCAGCGCGGCTGATTCCAGGGAAGTCACCAGTTGCTGACGTGCCAGGTGAATTCGGCCGGCTTCGACAGCATACAAAACCAGAGTCAACAAGACGGGAAGCGTCAGGACGATCCATAAGGTAGAAATGCCGTGACGGCCGCTCGCTTGACGCCAACATCGACAGGATCGACCGGCAATGCCGGCTCGTTGATGACGATGCTCCCTACTCATGGCAGCTCGCCCACCGCTTTCTTGAATTCATCCACAGCCTCCTCGTAGTTGCCGCTGGCGTATTCAACGAGCCCCTGGTCAAATCTCGCCAGGGCGGCAATCACGTCGGGATGCGTTGACCCCAGTACCGCGATCGCATCTTGGATCGCTTGATCTGCCATATCACGCGCCAACTCGACTGTCTGTACGATGATGGCCAGAATATCCTCGTCGCCCCCGCAGCGGCGTTGGGCGTCGACCATTTCTTTGACCGATTTTTTCATCTTATCGAGCGCCTTTTCCAGATCGTCGTCGGCCAGTTCCTCTTGGGCTTTAACGAGTTCATTGATCGCTTGATTGATATCACCTTGAGCATTGGGACACAGGTTGGTGGCGGCCAGCAAATCAATGATGTCCTGGATCAGGTCGGTCGGCTCCGGCTCCGGGTCCGGGTCCGGATCCGGATCCGGGTTAGGATCTGGTGGATCCTGCGCGAGCGGGAGCGGCAAGCAACGGCAAGTCGTATGCTGCGAGAATTTACCAGCCAAATCGATATGAAATAGTTGCAATAAGTTGGGAGCGAGTTCGGTATTTTCGACGCAAACCGAAACACACACATAGTCATCGCTCGGGCGAACGGCGACTGGCGATGCGGCCCCAGTGCCGGCAACAAGAACGTAGGGTGGTGCAGGACCCGAGGTATGTTCCACTCGAATACAAGTTGCACTGATGCCGCGCGCACTCAATACCGCGTTAACCGCATCAGAAACTTCGCTGGGAACCGTACCTCCAGGCGGCAATGTACTGGCAATCCCAACAGAAGCATCAGCGCCGGCCCGACTCGCGGCCTGAATCACAGCCTGATTCTTGGACAGCAATCCGAACTCCACGATTGCCAGGATGACAATCATTAGAATCGGCAAGCCGATGATTGTTTCCAAGACAATCGCGCCAGAGCGGTTTCCAGATCGATCCATGAATGATCCAAAGTGGCAGCGACATCCTTGAGCTTGAGCCTTGATACGAGACTCTCCACGGAGGGTTTATCGGGGTGAATCCCGCCGCTGGCGCAATCCCACTCCGGCTGAGCCTGTCGAACGTGCTGGGTAAGGTATGCGGGCAAAAGCGAGATGTTGCCAATACCGCTTCGATTGGGCCAAGCGATACATTCTGAACGAAGCAACGCTGCGAACGCGTTTTCGGGCTTGATCGATGCGGGCAGCATTGGGCTGGCTGCAAAAATGCCGATATCCAAACCGAGAAGGGTTTTCCCTCGTTTTCATCGCAGCAGGGTTGTTGCAATGAAATCGTCGGCATGAGGCAGAATGAAAACGCATGATGAAACGATTTTTAAAATCACTCCACGACGACGAAAACGGCACGATATTCGTTGAATATCTCCTGTTGCTAACGATTGTTGGAATCGGAGTTATCGCAGGTCTTGCCGCATTGCGTGGTGCGCTTACCAGCGAGTTACTCGACTTGGCAAACGCGATTGCGTCCATCAGTTAAGGAGTCCCAAGCCACGCAGATCCAATAGCGGCCGCAGGGATGTTGGCGCGCTGCTCAGCTTGGCCGTTCAAGGATGCAATAATGGAAATGGTTTCTACAGCGAACAGGAATCGCCGATCACGACTCCGGCCAAAACGACGCCGAGGAGTTGAGGTGCTGGAATTAATTGTGGTGCTGCCAATCCTATTCCTGACTTTGATCGCCGCGATCCAATTCGCATCTGTGATCGCCGTCGACACGACTCTCAGTCATGCTTCCACGGAAGCCTCGCGTCTGGC
>JBFJVZ010000179.1:0-14247 GCA_041623895.1 Pirellulaceae bacterium
ACCGTGACTCAAGAGAAAAGTCAGGCTCAGAAAACTTCCTAAGCCGGACGCGCTCTGCTTGTTCTGGGGTTTTATTGCCAGGACAAATCCTGGCCCACGAGATATCTGAAAATGCGCTAGAGTGCGCTCTCGATCTTTCCATGGACGGCGACGGCCTGCTCCAGGCTTGCCGAAGTCGCATGGCACTGTCTGCAGTTGGTTCTCCAGCGATGCGTGACTTCCAGGCCCGGCCAACCAGCGATTCCTCCGTGGCAGGAGAGGCAACGTTCTCGCATCCACGTTGAGTGGGGAATCACTGGAGGTGCGCCGTCAAAGGCCCGCTGACCGGAGGTTGGAGCCGGCAAACCCACGAACGTCGTTGCGGCGGGAACCTCAAGCTGGGCGAACGGTTGCGGCGGCGGTCCAGCATGGCACTGCATACAATTGACCAGTAGCCCATGCGACATCCGATTGGCCACACGGTCGCCGACTCGCGCTCCTTCCCCGTGACAAGCGTAACAGGCTGCGTCGTTGGTTCGTTCGACGGCGTGCGGAATCACAGGCGGTGCTCCGTTGTACGCCCGCCGCGAAGCCCGTGTCGCCAGGGACCGCAGCTTTTCCGCTTCGCTGGGTTGGATCTTTAACGTGTGAGGATCATGACAAGTAATGCAGCGCTGGTAGTCGTAGACATCATGAATTCGCTGCAATTTCGGCTCCCACTTGCTGCTGGGACCATTTTCGGTCCGTCGCATTTCGGCATAACTGGTGGCGGGAATCGCCCCGGTAGAACTGATATCAACAGGTGGGTCAATGGGCAGAACATCAAATGAGTGGGCTGGTTGGCTCTCATCCTCACGCGGCACTCCGTCATCGATGCCAACGAAATAGCCAAGGACGGCAACCCAAATCACGACGACTGTCAGTACGGCGGCGGACCGCCGAGGCAGGAACGATTGATCTGTGTTCACTCGGCGCCCTCAGCAGAAGTTCGCCGACGAATACGAGCCGCACATTTCTTGTAGTCCGGTTGTTTGGAGAACGGATCGGTGGCGTCGAGCGTGACCAGGTTGATCAGCTTGGTTTCGTCGAAAAAGGGCACAAAAATGTAGCCCCGCGGCGGCGCGCCCCGGCCGTCGATCCACACCGGCAACTCGATCGACCCGCGGCGCGACTCCACGACCACGTACTCACCCTGACGAAGATTCATCGCCTCCGCGTCTTCCGGATGCACTTCGACATAGGCCGTCGGCATTGCCCGCTTGAGTTCAGAAACGCGGCCTGTCATGGAACCGGTGTGCCAATGTTCAAGCACGCGCCCGGTGCATAACCAGAGCGGATACTCCTGGTCGGGAGTCTCCGGCGGTGGCTGATAGTCGTGGAACCAGATTTGTGCGCGTCCGTCTCCCGTGGTCGAGTGATAGAACTCGATCTCTTTATCTCTGCTCACAAAGGGATCGTCAAAGCCGGCAAAACGAAATTTTGTCTCGCGCCAAGATCCATCCGGCTGCTTGACGACCGGCCAACGTAACCCGCGGGCTTTCACGTACTCTTCGTACGGAGCAAGGTCTTTGTGCTTGTACGTGGTGAATTGCCGGTATTGTTCAAACAGGGCCTTGTCAACGTTGACATCGTAGTAGTGTTCCCACTGCCAAATCGGTACTTCTTTTCCATCCTGGTCTTCGACGCGAAAGATGAAATTGCCGTTTTTATCCTTCATCCCCTGGTGTCCGAGTTCCAGAAGTCGATGGGCAATGGCGATGGTCATCCAACAATCGTCGCGAGCTTCTCCGGGCGGCTCGACCATCTTGAACCATTGTTGTGTGCGGCGTTCCGAGTTGCCGAACATGCCGTTTTTTTCTACCCACATCGCGGCGGGCAGGATCAGGTCGGCCAGCTGCGTTGTCGCCGTCGGATAAACGTCAGCCACAATTAAGAACTTATCCGCAAGCCCTTGTTTGTCGTTGAACAACTCGCTCAGGTTCGGCAGCGATTGGCCGGGATTGGTGACTTGCACAAACAGTGTGTCAATGTCGCCGCCTTGCTCCGTCGGCTTAGTGAACTGTTCAAACATTTTGACGGTGTGATAGCCGGGTGCCGGATTGATCCGACCCTTGGGCAGATTCCATAAGTTTTCGGATTGGGCGCGATGCTCCGAATTCTCGACCAGCCGCCCGCCCGGGAGTGCATGCGCCAGGGTGCCCACTTCGCGAACGGTCCCGCAAGCCGAGGGTTGTCCTGTCAGGCTGGTAGGCGCGTCGCCCGGTTTGCCAAAATGCCCGCTTAACAAATGCACGCCGTGCACCAGGGAATTGACGGCCGTGCCCATGGTGTGCTGATTCATGCCCATGCACCAGAGGCTGGTGATCCGCAACGTGCGGTCTGCGAACAAGTCGGCCAGCTCGCGAATCTTGGACGGCGAAAGACCAGAAAGCTCGGCAACGTGTTTGGGCGTGTATTTCGCAATTCTCTGTTTAAATTCGTCGAACGAAATCGCTTCTCCCTTGAGGGTAGGATTCGTTGCTTGAGGCGCGCGGAAGTTGCAATAGTTCTTTACAAAGTCAGCGTCATAGCCGTTGTTTGCAATCAGCAAGTGCATGATGCCCAGCGCCAGGGCCACGTCGCCGTGCGGCTTCAATTGCACGAATTCAGTGGCCAATTCACTCGTCCGCGTCCGGCGTGTGCTGATGTCGATCACGCGAGCTGGTTTCGCGCGGCCGCGCACTCCATGAGAGGGCCGGTCAATGACTCGCGAGAACAGAACTGGATGATTCTCCGCCGGGTTGTTGCCCCAAGTGATCAACACATCGCAGGCATCGAGGTCTTCGTAGCAACCGGCCGGCTCGTCGACTCCGTAGGTCGCGATGAACCCGGTAACCGCAGACGCCATGCATAGCCGTGCGTTGGGATCAATGTGGTTATTACCGAGCCCGCCTTTCATGAACTTTTGGGCAGCATAACCCTCGGTGATCGTCCATTGGCCCGAACCGTAGAAGGCAAACTTCTCAGGGGCCCGCATGATTCTTTGGGCGATGGTGTCGATCGCTTCTTCCCAGGAGATTTGCACATAACCATCCCCTCGACGAAGCAGCGGTTTGGTCAATCGATCCCTGCCGTACAGGATGCCCCCAACATGGTAGCCCTTCACGCATAGCAAGCCTTTATTGACGTCGGCGTGCTTGTCGCCGGCAATGGCTACCACCCTTCCCTGGTCGACACCAACCTGGACATGGCAGCCGGTGCCGCAGAAGCGACAAGGCGCCTTGTTCCACTGGATGCCGCTGTCCCCGACTTCCAGCGGGGCTCCATGCGCGGTTCGACTTCGAGTTGTGACAGCGATCGAGGCGGCTGTCATGGCGGCCGCCCTCAAGAACTCGCGGCGATCAGCGTCCATTTTGTGAATCCTTCATAACTGCGGCGGGCTCGCATGGCATTGCCGTTGGAACTTTACCAGCCTGTTCTGATAGCCATTCCCCGTGCTGGTCAAAGCCGACAAAGGCAACCTCGATAAAGGTGACACCGGGTAGGTCGCCGAGCCACTCCCAAAGCTGCCTGTCCTCTTCACTACTAACTGTTTCGACAACGATCGCCAAGCGGTTTTCTTCGCAGATGCCCATGGTGATCCGCGACTCGCGTCCGATGACAGACAACGCACCGGCACGCAATTGTGGTTCATCGCTCAGGGATACGACAAGCCCGCTGACAGGCATCAGCAATTCCTTAAGAATGGATGAGCGAACAAGTTACTACCTCATCTTACCGCACGAATCGAGAGCAGTAAGGGGCATCTAATCTTATCGTGCGATCATCGAGCATTCAGTGGAGCCTGGATCGTCGATCGATTGCCATGGATACTTTGAAAGAACTTGCCGGATTCTTTCTCGTTGGCACTGGGAAGCGGCGCATCACGGTCAAACGGTGGATGCTTCTTGTGGGCCTGGCTGAAGTGGCAGTCGACACACTGCCGCATATCCAGGCGTTGGATATTCTCGCGGAGCGACGCCAACGCCTGTTCGGTGATCAGTTCATTCACAAACCGCAAGGCGAGATTTGCATGATTCTCGCCGGGACCATGGCATCCCTCGCAGGACACGCCGAACTGATGGGAAGCGGCATCACCTGCCGCCCCCGTTGTATGGCATTTCAGACAACTGGCATCGGAGCGGTATTTCGCTGGTAGGATTTCGTATGCCTTGCTGTGTACGGATCCCCGCCAGTCCTTGAATTGATCAAAATGACAAGCTGCACACTTCGTCAATCCGACATACTCCGCCTTCTTTGCTTGCGAGCCTGCTGCGACTGATTTTTCTTGAGCCTGCGCAGCATTTGCCCACGGCCAGAGTGAGGTCAGGATCAGAATAGTGACCGACAGGATACTCGCCGAAACCTGGATTCTTCTATCCATTGAATGCTTCCTCAGGCTGAGATTGTGCTCATAAGAATCGTCCCGATGAGAAACCAGATTAGCGTATATCTCCGTTCTGGTGGTAGTCTGGGTGTTCGATGATTTCAGATCCCGCTCTGAATGCTGTTGGCATCAGAGGTGATACAAGGATTAAGCTGCTTGTTTCGGCGCGATGGCAACTTCGCGGTCGCCAATTTGCGATCGATCCCGCCGCCGGAACCGAGTTCTGATCAGACCCGTTGCCAGGATCAGTACCAAAAGCACTGCTAAGGCTAGCCAGCGGCCATGAGTTGCCAGCGAGAAAGGCCGTCCGTCCAGCTGCAGACGAATCACCTGATCCGCCGGAATCGTTTGCCCCGTCGACTCAAAAGTCACCACACCACTGGTTTGCGAAGTGGCCAAGGAAAGATTGCAGGAGATTTCCTCGGGTGTTTCGCTGAAAACCTTGATCCGCAGCTGATCGCAGGGTAGATCCAACGGGCGCTGCCAAACCCGTGTCTGATCATTGTTGGGCAACACGTAGGTAAACGCCAATTCGCGTTGACCGGGAGTCCAGGGAATGTCGGTAACCAGCCCCCCGCGGAGCAGTGTGAACTGGCGGCCGTAAAACTCTTTGTGAAAAGTCGCACGCCGAAAGTTGGAGGGAATGGATAGCCGCAACGTTGTCGCTCGAGCACCCTCTCGTTGCGGTTGGCCGACGTAAGTTTTCAAACCGGGGTTTTCGATCAGCAACTTTTCCGTCACCCGAATCGCATCCGCCTCCGGGTGAATCGAAATTTCGTGGCGCCGCAGCAGCAGCGGATTCGGGTCAGCAACCGTTTCGTGGATCGCCAGATTCACACGTGCATGTGGTGTCTGAGGCGTCAGACTCACTCGTGCAGCCGGATAATGAACGCCGTCGCGATTGGCGCCGGGCAAGTAGATGTAACCAGCGTCGACCGGGATGTCGTCAAACACGAACCGCCCCTGGTCGTCCGCAATTCCTTCAGCCGCAATCACCCATTGGCCGTCCAGCCTGACGCGCAAGACGACCTCTGCCCCGCCCGCCGGTGTGCTCTGTTGTGACGCATTGACAACCACGCCGCTGATGGAACCGGCAGTCGGCGCGTTTGCTGCTGTCGGCGCAGTTGGTGCTGCCGGCGCAGTTGGTGCCAATAGCGCGAGTAGGGCGGCCAGTGTGAAGGGTGAAGTCACGAATGCTTCCTTGCTACGCGGCTTTTGCCGGTGACTGGCAAGCCTCATCCGCTTGCCGCATACGTTCCTGCAGCAGATCGAGCGTCTGCTGCAAACGACGTTGCCGCACGCCCATGCGACCAACGTAAAGTACCAGTACTAAGCCAACTACCAGATAGGCGGTCACGAACGTTGCCATCAATATCCTTTCTTCAGGGTGATTGCGCTTGTTAACGGTGTCGCAGCAGAAACGACGCTGCCTGCCCTCTCTTTTGCCAGCATTTGCAGTTCGTTCAGCCGACTTTCCAAATGCAGCTGAGTCCTGCGGCGAACCACTAACAGGGTCATGACAGCGGTGAAGCCTGCAATGCTTGCCAAAAGCGCATACCGCATCGACGGTTCCATCTCGGGCGAGACGGGGTGAATGCCGCGAAACCAACGCGTTGCCATCACCACCAGTGGCACGTCGACGACACCGATGATGGCCAAAACCGCGCTCAATTTCGCACGCCGGTGGGCGTCTCCCAAGCCGCTGCGCAGGATCAAGTTTCCGCTGTACAACGCCCACAAGATGAACGACGTCACCAATCGCGGATCCCAAGTCCACCAGGTGCCCCAGGCCGAATGCGCCCACAACGATCCGGTGACCAGTGTCAAGCTCGAACAGAGCCAGCCGACTTCGCCAATCGCCAGTGACCATTGGTCCCAGCCCAAATTACGGCTCAACAAATATCCGATCCCACAAACGGCCATGGCGACAAATCCCAACAACGACAGCCAGGCGACCGCGATATGCACGTACATGACTCGCTGCGCGTCGCCCATGGACTGCTCGGTTGGCGCCGAACAAATCGCCAACATGGCGGCGGTCAGAAATATGCCGACCAGCACCGTCCACAAAATATGATGGCTGCGTTCTTGTGTCGCGGTTGTTGTCATCCTTGAGGTCTCTTCACCAGGTAGCTCTTTAACCAGCAGCACGCTGCGATCGTCGACGGGTTGTTGATGATCGCCTGGTCGGAATCGCGCTGGTGGTGTCTGTCATGGTTCGTCTTCGAGAAAGGAGTGTCAGCATGCTGCGGTTGCCAACTCGCGTCGGCGCTTACCGGTCTTGGCCCGTTGCTGGAGCGGTGCTGGTGGTCCGGGCCGCCGATCCAGGCGACGTCGCAAAGGCCACAAGCGAATCCCGGTACCGGCAACGATCACCCAGCCGCCAAACCACATGCAGCGCATCAGTGGGTTTTCGACCAACGTCAGTCGCACTTGATCGCGGCCTTCGCCGTCATGCAAGATCGTGTAGAAGTCGCCACCCCAGGTCGAATGAATGGCAACTTCTGTGGTCCACTGGTCTTGCAGACGGTGCAGATGTTGGGCGGGCAGCAGGCGATGTGGTTGCTCCCCGTCGCGGGAGATCTCCAATTCGGCTTGCACGATGAATTTGTCCGGCAGTTCTCTTTCGATTAGTCGTCGAAATCGAATTGAGCGGCCGGCCCAGGCGACAACCTCGCCCTGCTTCATCACCAATTCATGCCGCTGACTTGCCAGCGATGAACCGGTCACGCCCACAACGATGCAGACAACACCCAAATGGATTCCGAAGCTCGCGTACATGCGGCGGCTCGCCGCCAACGTGCCCAACACGGCCAGCCAAGGTCGATCGGAATTTCGCTGACGCGTTTCCAAAATCAATGGAGCGACATGCGTCGCAACCGAGCAAGCGGCCAACCAAGTGACAGCCAGAGCCAGCGGATGTCGAACGCCGATCAGCCAGGCGAGGATCGTTGGAAGAAGTGCCGCCGCGGCCGATAGCCGCAGTGCTTTTTTTTGACTTGCCAGCGGCGGGGCTCCCCACCGCAACAGCGGTGCCGCAGCCATGGTCGCCAGCAGCACCAGCCCAATCGGCATCAGCACGTGATTGTAAAACTCCGGGCCAACCATGATGCGGCGGCCGACGATCACTTCAGACAGCGCGACACTTAATGTGCCGGCTACGGTCACCGCAGCCAGCAGCAACAGTGAAACCATAGAAATGATCACCAGCGCCTCGCGTGTCCAGATACCGTGTAGTGCCCTGTCGGCCACAAGGCATTGGCGCTGTCGTGCGATCAACAGCGCACCGCCTACGCCCAGCACCAGCATCAATCCCAGAAACAGCCAGCCGATTGGCGACTCGCTAAAGGCATGGAGACTGCTGAAAATACCACTGCGGGTCAGAAAGGTGGCGAAGTTGCAAAACCCGAATGAGGCGATCGCGAGCGCGATACTGGTTTTCTTCAGCATCCCGCAGTGTTGCCAGGCCATCAGGGTGTGAATGAATGCCGTGCCGATCAACCAGGGGATCAATGACCCATTTTCTACCGGGTCCCAGGCCCAATAACCGCCCCACCCTAGTTCTTCATAAGACCAGTAGGCTCCCAGCAAAATGCCGCCGCCCAGGACGGTCCATGCTGTCAGCGCCCAGGGGCGGGCGATTCGCACCCAGGTCGAATCCAGCGGCGCGTGTGGGTCTGATGTTTGCGCTTGCGAAACTCGGAGATCAAAATCGTGCCCTCGGAAGCACAATGCGGCGATCGCCAGGGCGCAGGGCACCGCCCAGGTCGCATACCCCAAGAAGATGATCGGTGGGTGAATCAACATGGCAGGGTGTTGGAGCAGCGGACTTAAACCGGCTCCTTCTTCGCCCGCCGCGATGTTGGCTTCCATCGGGTCGGCGCTGAACACCATCGTGGCCGTCAGGAAACCACAATAGGCCATCAAGATCCCGAAGGCGGGATCGCAAAGATTGCTTAGTTGTTGTCGCGGCCAAAATCGAAACGCCAACGCCAGGATGCCCAGCATCCACGTCCACAACAGCAGTGATCCGGCCTGGCCGACCCATAACGCTGACAGCGAATAATGCCAGGGAAGTCGCCGGCTAGAGTATTGTGCGACATAGTTGAAGCTGAAATCTTTGACCAACAACGCCCAGGCCAGCACCGCCACCACGACGGTCAAAGCAAACATTCCGACAGCCGCGCTGGCAAAGCCAGTCCGCAGCAACTTGCGATGTTCCCATCGCGCTCCCAACAGGCACGCGAATGCCGCATACCCTACCGCCACGAATGCAGAAAGCAAACAGACTTGGCCGATCGTCGTCATCGGCGGCGTCCCTCCGCGAATGCCTGAGGACGGTCGGTCGCAAATCTTGCCTCCGGTGCGTATTTGCTGGCGCAACGTGTCAGCACCTTATCGGCATTCAAGCAACCCGATTCATCCAGACGTCCCTCGACGACAACTTCCGTTGCCTCGGCTAAGTTGTCCGGTAGCGTTCCACGGCAGCTGACCGACAACTCGACGTCTCGCTCCTGGATTTTGAATGTCGCCTGTTCACGGTCAGCCGCATACTCCAGCGAACCGGCCACGATCTTGCCGTTGACGCGGATGCGTTGATTGACCAGTGCCGCGGCATCGCTAAGACACTCGTCCACCGTCAGGTAGTATTGCCAGCTCGATGTCGTGCCAATGTACGCCATGTACGCGGTCACGCTAGCAATGACGCAAGCGGCGATTCCCAACTTGACACTCGTGCTCATGCGGTCTCGACCTCGATTTGCTAGTGCATCGCACGGTTGACCCCGTGACCGTTTCCCGAGCACCAGCAAAGGTTTGTTGGGGCGGCACGGACGAACGTTCGCTGGAGACCCAGGCGTGACAATTAGACAGCGCGAACCTATATCAGAATCGCTATCTGCCAACAATTGGAATCAATGCTAGCGTTAGCGAAGCATCGTTAGCCCGACCAGAAACATGTTGGTGGTGCCGGTGTTGAAGCCGTCCGACAAATCGTCATAGTCGAAGTGCACGTAGCGAAAATAGCCGTTCGCTGATGGCCCGAATTCGTGATCAATGCCCAGGTTGATTCGTGTGGTTTCGACAATCACGTCGGAAAAGCTCGGTAGCGCCGACCAGTCTGCACCCGCGGGAGACGGAGGCACGGAAAACACGTTGCTTCCCCGATCCCACTCGACGCGACCGATCAGCTGAGTACGCGGCGAATAAGCGTAGTTGGCCGTGCAGCTGAATAGATTGTTATAGCCGTCATAGTTCCACTGCGTCGTCTCCGTCGGATTATTCAGAAACCCGATCGTGATATCTTGATCAATCCAGTTCGACAAGAAAGCGTAGCCACCGGTTAGCGACAATCGAGCAGTGGGTGCATACCAGAGCGTCAATAAGATCGGGTAGTTATCTTCGTCGAAATGCGCGAACCGGGAGTGGTGCCAACTGTTTTCAATTCCGAACATGCTGGTGGCCATGAAGTTGGGTGCCGGGTTCCAGGTGCCGCCCAATTCGATGCGGTGCACTTGTTCGGGTTGGTTGGTGTTGAATTTTCCATCCGCTGCGCGGACGCCGATCAGCGGATTGTTGATGAAGCCGCCTTTGTAACGGACATAAGTGTCCAGTGTTGGTGAGACCCGCATGAAGGGTCCGAAGTTGATCAGGTGGCTTTGCGTGTCTTCCTGGGTGTATGGTCCGGACAGCGTGTTGTAGTCGACGAAATTGCGGCTCAGATCAAAGAACTCATAACCGCCGACAAATGAAAGCCAGTTTTGTGCGGGCGTCTGCCACCGCCCTTTCAACCCTACGCGGGCACCATCGTATTCGATCGGGTGACGTATCGAGCTGGGCTCGAATGTGCCGGGGCTGCCGGAGTCAACGCCAAACGGAGGTGTGGTAAGAAACTCGGTTGGAACCTCACCACGCTGCGTATCGAGCTTGGCGTAACTGGTCAAGGTTACGTCCTGGAAAGCGCGATTCGTCAGCCGCATGTCAAAACCATCAAAGCTTCGATGGGTTTTGCGAGCCTTGTTTTCCGTATCACCAAAATAGAGGTTCGCGTAAAACTGATTGACATGGTTCAGTGGGACATTCAGCTTCACCCGGTCGATCTGCGTAAAAGTCTCGGGCACCCATGCGTAGATGAAAGGTGAGCCTTCGGTACCAAATGCCGGCGAGAAGTCAAACGCTGTGTACGTCCGCGTAACGACCTGGTCGTTTTGCCCAAAAGCACGCATCGTGCGAGAGTATTCGACGACGCTCTTGCCGACTTTGGCCTCCAGCACAGGCTCGATTTCCATGGTCGTCCAGTCGATGCGTTGCCGCTGACTGAGCACATGGCAGGTGTAGTTCGCTGCGGCGGGAGGGGGATTCACATTAAAGCAGTGAGCCATCGCGTTAGCCTGCCGCTCGCCCGACTTGCGCATCCCCCACAGGTTGACCCGCCATTTCATATTCTTGGTTAGCTGGCCTTTGAAGCTGGCGTCCAGTTGTTGGACGCGAATGGCATAATCTTCGCCGACATTCAGGTCATCCGAGACCACTTTGTCCGTGGGCCCCGGCGTGCCGCTGTTGACGTCGAAACCTGACAACGGCACATGGTCCCAACGCCGCAAAAATCGCTGGTACTGAAAATTGGCTGACAGCCCAGGCCCGTAGAAATAAGCACGCGCGTCATTGGCTTCGTTGTCCAGGCCCGACAAGGTGAGATCCAATGTTCGCGAGCCGTTACTCCAGACACCGTCCAAGTCCCAGAAAGGTGAAGACTTCAGGTCCTGAAACTCACCGACTTTGACCGGACTACCGTCGCTATCGACAGCCCACCAACCGAACCGCAATGCCAGGCCGGGACCGAAACCACGTTTACCCTGCACGTCCCAGCCACAAGCTTCGCAGCCCCGGTAACCGCCCTGGCCGGCTGGCATGAATCGGCTGGTCTTGGGCATCCCGCAATGGGGGCAATGACGGGCCGGAAGCTGCGACGTGCCGTCAACAAGATGATCGGCGGAAACGTCGGACAGCTGCGAAAAGGGTTGCGGATCGGGGAGTAGCGAATCCGCAACCAGCAGGGATCCGTCCGGCGACGGATCTTGCCGTGACGGATCAGCCAGCAGCCCGTTCAAGGACAGCGGAGCTGGCAACTGCGAATCCGAAGTCAACGGGTCAGTGCGGAGCGAATCCGAAGTCAGCGGATCAGTGAGCAGCGGATCGGGCAGTATCGGATCCGCAGCCAGCGGATCGTCGGCGGGTTGATCCTTGAACAGTCGGTCGTAAAACGAGTCTGCTGCGGACAACGACGGATCGTTGAATTCCAGCGGCGGAGCATCGAGACGCGCAGCAGCCGGCTGCTGGGCGGTGGCCCATGCTGGCGTTATCAAAAAGATCGCGGCCAGGATGAAACCTGTTCGCGTCGTAGATTGAGACCCGGAATTCATTGCGCTGGCCGGTCGTGCGGATCTGACCTTGGGAATCTACCTCAACAGGGCGTGCGGATTGTTTGGTGAGGGCAGATTACTTCCATGAATCTGAGCGTGACATTCGGTGCAATCGCTGAAGAATGCCCGTTGCTGTCCGACGTCCGTTCCTGTGTCGGGTAGTCCAGCAAAGGTGTGAGCACCTGAGGTTGGTCCGACGCGGTGTCCGGAGTGGCATCGCAAGCAGAGGAAGGTTGCCGGCTGGTGCAACAGATTGTTTGCCACGGCGCCGTGAGGATTATGGCAAATGCTGCAGTCCTGCGCGACGGGCGAATGCTCATACACGAATGGGCCTTGCAGATCGGCATGGCAACGATAGCAAAGCTGGTTGACGGTCGCTTCTTTCAAGTTCCCTTGGGTTTGCCCGTGCCCGTCGTGGCAATCCGAGCAAACCATCTTGCCTTCTTTGATCGGATGATGAGACGGCATTGCGTTCTGAGCATAAACCTTGGGATGGCACTTGTAGCAGGTCTGCGGATCCTGGACCGACATCGGCATCCGCTTCGGCCGAATGAGATTGGTGTGCTTGATCCCCACGGTTTCCTCCACCATCGTATCCGGGTGTGGATTGTGGCAATCGGTGCAAGCGACTCCATTCAGACTGTGGGTCGAGGAGTGCCAGGCCATGGTCGGCGCATCGTTGTGGCACTGCACACACAAATCGGAGCGTGTTTCTTGTCGCACGCTTCCGTGTGGGTCGTGGCAAGTGTCGCAAGTGAACGATTTGGAACCCATGATTTGATGCGGGTGCGCCAGCTTTTCATATTGCTGCATGCTGCTGTGGCATTGGTAGCAAATCTGCGGCGTCACCGCGCCTAAATGATTGGACGTGGCACGCAGGAACTCCTGGTCAATTGTTGATGATGCCATGTCTTCAATCTGCAGTTTGGCGTCAGGCACAAAGTCAACCTGTTTGACTACCGGCCCAGTGGCGGCGATCTGTGGGTCAACCGCAGGTGTTCCGGGCGGCACGTTGTAATGCGCGTTGTGACAATCGGTGCAGGCAACACCGTTGTGGGCGTGAACGGAGGTTCGCCAGCTCGCATTGGGTTCACACTGGTCTTGCTGATGGCACTTCAAGCAGACTTCGGATCGCTCGGCTTTTTTCAGTTTGTTAAAGTTCAAGATCAACCCTGGGACCTTGCCTCGCGTGCTCAAGTGTCGGCTAGCCGGACCATGACAGTCCTCGCACTTTTGTCCACGATGAACGTTGTGCGCGAATGTCTTGGCGTAGGTCTGGTGACAAGTCATGCACAACTGGTCGGCGTTGACATACTCCGCGTCCGCAATTCTTGGATAGGCAACTCGCAGCACCGGATTTTGGGATTCTTTGAAACGAACATCCGTCCTGGGCCAACCTCCTTGCGTCGAACTCGGCTCGGCCACGTCAATCATGTATTTAGAGCGGCGAGAGAGCGAGCAAGAAGCCAACAGCCACACCGACAGGCCAAGGCATATCAATCCTTTCCTGTTGCGATGTAACCACCCGATCTGCCGCCGTTTGCGTTTCACGACCTACCTCCGTGTTGCCGCATTGAATTCAAGCGAATCGGTCGAAAGATGATTGTTTCAAATGACGGGGTCGAAGAGGTAATGCTGGTTGTATCGACCGAAGGGGCCGTCCGACATCATCAGATCTTCCCTCGACTTCGTTACCGATTCACGATTTTCTGAGTCAGTTCACCCTCATGCCGATTCACCACAGAATTGCAAGCGTTTGGGGGCCAGCGCTGCGGAGTTGTGTTTGCGCAGTAATCCGCGGCTAATCGTCGCTGCAATGGTGAAGATTCCCGTCTTTTCCCGACGCTGAGCAAAGCCGATATGCGCTGACGCGATCGCGGGCTTGGCAAGGCAATTCTCGCATTCAATCCCGCTTTCAAGGCCACGTGCCGGATTTGCCAAGGGCCCTCGGCTGAACGCCGTGCAAGCTTTAGGAAAAGTCACGATTCCTTTCACAATGGGAGAGGGCAACAAAATATCGAACCAATTCCCGAGTTTTATTGGCACGCTACAGAAAAAATGGCACCCTTGTAAACACCTTTCCGGCGTTGCCCTATTATGAAGAGCCAGGGTATTCGTGGTTGGGAGAGCTGGGGCCTGCGTCTGTTTGTTTCTTGACCTGTGCAGACCACTTAATTAAGGTCTAATTCGAAGATTCTGGCGGAAATCGTCCCTTCGGCGCGACCACGAAGCCGTGTCCGCTCATCCTGATTCCGCGGCAGGCGACGAACGCTTGCACCACGTGCATCCCAATGATGTCGACCATGTCAACTTGATGGCTTACATAGAGGTGTCGAATGAGCGAGCAGCAGAAAACGGACCAGACAGTGACGCGCGTTTGTTCCGCTCGACTGCCAACCACCCACGCCGAATTTCGCATGACGATTTATCATGACGAGGAGG
>JBFJVZ010000180.1:0-14247 GCA_041623895.1 Pirellulaceae bacterium
AGCTCTCGCGCCCGAGCCCGGAGCAACAGCCGATTGCTTTGCTTCTCGAAGTTCCTCCGCTGTGCGAGTGCCGCTCTTTCGATTGTTGGAACGCACCCGCGTCCCGTCGAATCCGATGCCTTCAAACCGCACCAGCCCCATTTCCTGGCCCAACAGCACAACTTGCACGAACAGGTTGCGAAGTTCCTCAGGGTGTTTGCGTCGAAATTCACTGAGCGTGCAGTGATCGATCGACATCCCCTGGGTCAGCCATTGAAAGTCGATCCGCACTTGCAGAGCTTCTTCCAGTTTACGGCTGGCCCGAATTCGGCAGATCAAGCCGTAGATAATCACGCCACAAAGGATCCGCGAATGAATCGGCGGTTGGCCGAGCCGACCATGATAGGTCGACTCCGGCGGCTGCCAATCCAATCAATCCAGCAGAGAATCGATGATGCGGACGTCATGGTCGAGCCCAATGACGTCATTGAGTTTGGTGGAAATGAGAAAGAGTTGGTCTCGATTTTGAGCTGGCACTGCCGATCGCATCCCGACAGCCTCCCATGCACGCGTCCGCGAAATGCTCGACCAACATCGTACCCCGATCGACTAAAATTACGATCGACTAAATCAACAGGCCGTCACGCGTCGCGGCTGACATTGAAAACACCCTCGTGAATATGACAATCATCAGCTTGCCAGCTTTCCGCCTTTACGCCGCACTGATCTTCAGTGCCGCATGCATCCTCGCCAGTCCGTCGGCCAACGCGGCTGATCAACCCAACATTCTTTTCATTCTCAGCGACGATCAGGGCTGGTGGGATTTGGGCATCCGCGGCAACCAGGACATCGATACTCCAGTGCTGGATCGGTTTGCGCAAGCTGCCGTGGACTTCATTCGCTTTTACGCAGCTCCGGTTTGTGCGCCGACCCGGGCCGGGCTGATGACCGGACGTTATTGTTTTCGCACAGGTCTGTATAACACGCGATTTGGCGGTGACACATTGGGGATCGATGAGATCACCGTCGCCCAGATGCTCAAGCAGGCCGGTTACCGGACAGGCTGTTTCGGGAAATGGCACCTCGGCAAGTACGCGCCATATCAACCGCAGCACCGAGGCTTCGATGAGTTCTTGGGACACTATCACGGGCACATCGACGAATACGATTACCCGGACCAGATTGTCCACAATGGAAAGCCCGTGGAAGCTCGTCGCTATGTCACCGATCTCTTTACCGATGCAGCAATTGAGTTCATCGAAACAACTCGTGATCGACCGTGGTTCTGTTACGTACCGTTTAACGCGCCCCATTCACCGTGGGTCGTCGGTACCAGCCATGATGGGCAAGCGCGCGGCGATAAGCTGATCAACAAATACTTGAGGCGCGGATTGGAACTGCGTGAGGCTCGGATCTATGCCATGATTGATATCATCGATCAGAATGTCGGTCGCTTGCTGGACAAGCTTGACGAAATGCAGCTCACCGAGAATACGGTGGTGCTGTTCATGACCGACAACGGCGGCGTCAGCAAACATTTCAAAGCAGGGCTGCGGTCGAACAAGGCATCGATTTACGAGGGTGGCGTGCGCGTGCCGCTGCTGGTCCGTTGGCCCGCTCATTTTCCTGCCGGCGGCCGCGTTGAAGCGCAATGCTCGCACGTCGATCTTTTCCCAACCTTCTGCCAACTGGCGGGTGTGCCACTTCCCGAGGATCGCACAATCGACGGCAAAAGCTTGTTGCCTCTGTTGCGGGCAGGCCAAGGCGAGCAACACCACCAGTACGTGTACCACGCCTGGGATCGCTTTTTTCCCAACCCCGATTTTCGTTGGGCGATCTCCGATCAGCGGTGGAAGTTGGCCTGTCAGGTTGCCCGTAGCGGACCGGCAAGCCGCGTCCCCTCAAGCACGAAAACCAGTTCCAAAACGCCGGCAGAAAAACAGTGGCAACTCTTTGATCTGCAAAGCGATTTGAGCGAGAAGAACAACCTGATCAAGCATCACCCCGAGATCGCGCGTCGTTTGCGGGCCGAATTCCTGCGCTGGTTCGACGACGTGACCGCGGGCATCGAGTATCGGCCGGTAGCGATCCCGGTGGGACACCCCGACGAACCGGTGGTGGAAATTCAACCCAGTTGGGCGGAGTGGAAGGGCGACAACATCGAGTATGTTTTCCGCGGCTACGACTGGGACACGATCGAAGGCTGGAAGGACACGGGAGAGCACGCCACCTGGAAACTGGACGTTCAACAGGCCGGCCAATACGAAGTAACGATCAGCTATGGACGGTCGCCGCACAGCGGCGGCGCGATAACGATCAGCGTTGGCAACGAATCGATCGAATGCGGCCCGCCAGCCACTGCGACAGCTGATGTATTCAAGAGATTAAGCGTCGGCAAACTGCAACTAAGCAAAGGGCCGGCAGTCCTGAAAGCAGCAGTGACAAAACCGCACCCCGGCGAAGTGCTGCGTCTGAACAAGATCTATTTGCGACGGGCTGAGCTTTAGCCCATTTTCAGATATCTCGTAGGCCAGGACTTGTCCTGGCAATCAGGCGGCAGGACAAGGAGAGCATCCGGCTTAGGAAGTGCTAACCCAACAATCATAAAGAAGAACCGCAGCAGCGGTGACAGCATACAGCCTGGGGTGAACCAACGAGACGTTTCCAGGGGCTGCGGAATGCTCGCTCAGACGAGCAATCCTGACCCCAGGCTATACTCTGCCACTGCTACGCAGTTGTCGCATTGTTGTGACGAATCAAAACGTTTGTGCCTGCAACTACCGTGACTCCAGGGAAAAGCCAAGCTCAAACTACTTCTCAAGCCGGACGCACTGCAAGTCCTGGCCTACCGATGATCCCACATCAATGATGAAAATTCGCCAGCCTACGACTAACGTTGCTGCAAGTACTTCTGCTGATATTTTTGGTACAGCGTTTTGTGGCGACTGCCCAAGTCGACGGCTCGACCTTGGATGAATGCCGCCGTGACATTTGATTCTGTTTCCAAAATGTCGCCGTCGCTGATGAACAACGTCGCGTCCTTGCCGACCGTGATGGATCCAAGGCGGTCGGCGATCCCCAAGATCTCGGCGGCGGATAGTGTGATGGCCCGCACCGCTTCTTGCCGGGGCAAGCCGTAGGCAACCGCGGTTGCCGCGTGATAAGGCAAGTTGCAAGCCAAAGCCGCGCCTCCGGGGGATCCCGCACCTGAACCGCTGATTGCATAAGGCACGCCGGCGCGGCGCAGTCGATCCGGCAAGGTGTAGGAAGCGTCGTAAGGGTCATGCCTTCGTCGCGGCAGACGGTAGATACCGGAGATGATCACCGGGACTTGGTATTTCCGCAGCAGTTCGCTGCATTCGGGCGCGTCGTAGCCGCCGTAGATGATCAGCGAAAGATTTTGGCTTTCCACGTAGGTGACCGCCGATTCGATCACGGCCTGGTCGTTTGCCTCCGCGATGATCGGCAATTCGCCGTCAATCACGCCCAGCAAACTTTCCAAGCGAAGATCACTGGGTGTTTGCTCGGGCCGCGATTGCCGCGCGTCGCGATAGCGTGTTGCTTCATGCAATAGCGCGTCCAGCTCTTGCATTTTTGCTTCACGTTTTTCAACTTGCTTTTGCGGATCCTGGTCACTTGGATTCATGGCAGACCAATCGATGTACAAACCGGCGGGGGCTTTCAGCGTCATGTCCCCGACCGTCCAGCCGTCCAATTGAACCACGGCCGCCTGGCCCCGCAGCCACTGTCCTTTGGGAGCCGTTAACGCCAGCAGGACGCCACCCGATCTTGCCACCGGAATCAACTCACTGTCGGGATTCACAGCAACCCACGAGCGGGCATTCGGATTACGGTCGCCGCGCTCGGTATGGTCTCTGGTTGACTCAATAGCGTTGATCTCACGGAGCCCAATGTCGGACATCGATTCGATCAAGCCGGGGTAAATATGTTTGCCCGCGGCATCGATCTTCTTGGCGCCCGCTGGTACCGCGAGGTTTTTGCCGACAGCGGTGATCTTGCCTTGGTCAAAGATAACCGTGCCGTTTACGATCTCGGGTCCGTCGATGGTGTGAACCGTAGCGGCGGTGATCACGATGGGTTGCTGTTGCGGTTCGCCGGGGATCTGATCGTGAGCAAGGGCAACACTGCAAAGCAGGCAATGAGCAAAGGTAATGGGAAGAAGCAAAGTTCTCATCGCGCCGCCCTTCCCCTTGAATCGAAGCCGCCATGGCAACCACAAAAGACATCGTGCCGGTACCAGCGATCTTCTTCCTCAATCTCTTGGTCCTCTTGTTCCTTTTTCTTTTCGCCGCTGCTGAGCACTTTTTGCACCAGCGCCGCGTGCAGTTGCGCGTCGCGGGCTCGGATTTGCTGATCGGAGAGAAGATCAAAGTACCGTTTGCCGTCGATCCAAGTTTGTTCACACCGGCTGGTCGTGGAAAGCGGTCGACCACTCCAAACGACCAGGTCCGCATGTTTGCCCGCGGTAATCGAACCGACGTAATCATCGATGCGAAGTTGCCTGGCCGGATTCAGGGTGACAAACTTTAAAGCTTCTTGTTCGGGAACGCCGCCATACTTGGTTGCTTTGGCGGCTTCGGTGTTCAAGTGCCTGGCAAGCTCGCGATTATCGCTGTTGAACGAGACATTGACACCTTGCCTGAACATCAATGCGCCGTTGTAGGGGATCGCGTCGAAAACCTCGAACTTGTAGGCCCACCAATCGGAGAAAGCCGAGCCCATGGCGCCGTGCTGAACCATGCGATCGGCGACTTTGTAGCCTTCCAGGATGTGTTGTAGCGTGCCAATCTGGATCCCGAATTCTTCCAGCACGTCCAGCGTGGCGACGATTTCGTCTTGCCGGTAGCTATGGCAGTGAATCCATCGCTCACCGCGCTGCACTTCTGCCAAGGCTTCCAGCTGCAAGTCGATGCGCGGTGGCAGCGTGCTGCGATCGCCGTTTCGCCAACGCCGCCAGGCAGTGTCGTATTCGCGCGCGGCCAGCAGTTGATCACGAATGATCTGTTCCACCCCCATCCTCGTGTTGGGATAACGTGACTGATTGCGTTTGACGTTTTCGCCCAGCGCGAACTTGATGCCCGGGGGTGCCTCGCTCATCCGCAGGCCATCCATCGACTCGCCCCAGCGAAGTTTGATGACCTGGTTTTGGCCGCCGATAGGATTGGCTGATCCATGCAGGATATTGGCGATCGTGAGGCCGCCGGCAAGCTGCCGATAGATATTGATGTCGCTATTGTCGATGAAGTCAGCGATGCGGACTTCAGCAGTGACCGCTTGGGCTGACTCGTTGACGCCGCCGTCGGTTGCCATGTGTGAGTGACAATCGATCAAACCTGGAGTGATGTGTTTGCCGCGAGCATCGATGATTTGGCAATTTTCGGGAACGGCCAGGTTTGCTCCGACCTCCGCGATCTTGCCGTCGCGGATCAGCACGTCGGCTTCTGCCAGGACTCCCTGCTGGTCACATGTCCAAATCGTGGCTTTACGAAAGATGACCGTTGCTGCTTCGGCTGGCGGTGCAAGTAGGCCATTGGCGCCCAGAGGCGTCAGCAGCGGTGTGATGAATTGTTCTGTGTCCGCATCCGCGTCTGCCTCTGCAGCTTGGTCTTGATCAGCTTTGCTTTCTTTTGTTGCCGCCTGTTCGTCGGTTTCGGCAGCCTTCAGGCGGCTGACTTTGACCGCAATCACCGCGCCGTTTGGCGGTGTCAGTGTCGCAAAGATTTCCGGATCGCTGTCCCGCTGTCCGGATGCCACGGTGACGAAAGTCAGCTGAGATTTTCCGTTTGGCAAGTCACCGCTCAACTCGCTCAAGTCAACAACGGCGGTCATCCGGTCACGCTGACGAACGAGGTTGTTTAACTTTGCCGCGACACGGTTCTCCCCGCTGGTCTCTTTGCGGGCTTTCTTCTTTTCGTCTGTGGGCGTTTTCAGCGATCCGATCAGCTTGTCGTCTTTGCGTTCCAACTCCAGCAGGCCAGCAAATTTGGTTTGGCCGATTTTGCAGGTGACGCTCCAGCGGCCAGCCAATTCGTCCACACCGATATCTTTTGCCGCATCGATGACGAATTGTTGTCCGGCAATCCACGTTTCCAGAATCTTGGTTTCGGCCGCGAACAGGTCGCCGTCGGTAATGATCAGGTTCGCCAGCATCCCTGCGCGAACACGACCGGTTGTCGCATCAATTCCCATTAGCTGGGCGGGCACCGTGGTCATGGCGGCGAGCGCACGTTGCTGGTCCAAACCTCGCTCGACCGCCTTGCGAACCTGTTTTAGAAAGCCGCCCACATCGTCCAATCCATCGGTCGTCAAGCAAATGGGCACGCCGGCGGCCGCGAGCCTTGCTGGGTTCTCGGCAGCCAGATCCCAGTGCATCAGTGCTTGCAGCGATACATCCCGAGCTGCAGCCGCCTCGGTCAGCTTGGGTGGATCGGGAAAGTTGACGGGGACCAGGATGGGCCTGCCCGTTGCCGCGATCCGATCCAATGCTCGATATTCGCGCCCGGAGCCTCGCAGGATGATCTGCAACGAGAATTCCTGTGCGAGTTGTTCGCCGCGCAATGCCATCCGTTCATTAGGTGCATCGACGACAAAGATCTCCGAAACCGACGCGACGGAAAGCGTATCCAACGCGATGTTGGTTTCCGGTCGGGGCAGATCGGGCTTGGCTCGATAGGCCGTCCAGGCGTCGCGATACCACTGCGCGTCATACAGTGATTGACGCAGCAGCGCCACCGCACCCATCGGCGAATTCGGATAGCTGTTGCGAGCTGCGCCGCGAGGGACTGTCAACTGTAAATGTTGCCAGGCATGCGGCTTCAGCAGCATGCGTCCGGCGGCGCCCTCGCCCAACAATACGATTGCGCTGGATCCTTTGACGATGCCGCCCTGGGGGGCAACGAGTCGCACGGTGATTCCTTGCGATCGAAGCTTATTCACATCTTTAACGGAGGCTGCAGCAATCAACTGTGCCGACCGTTGCGGCGTGATATTGTCATTCCAGTAACCGACTTGTGTTTTTGGCAGTGGCACGTCCGCTTCGCCCCAAGCGTCAATCAAGCCCGGATAGATTGTCCGTCCGCTGCAATCGATGCTCATGAATCCGGGCGGGATCTCGACATCCGTTGCGACAGCCGTGATCGACGTATCTTGAATCAAAACCGTGGCGTCTTCGATCGTTTGATTCGGCCCGCTGACGACTCGCGCGTGGATTAAGGCATAGTTTCTGGGACGGTTATCGCGAAGACCTACGATCGGCTCTGCAGCCACCTGACTTTGTGCCAAGACGTCGACACACAAGCCCATGATCAACAGCGTTGCGGCGAAAAAAATCCGAATCATCCCGTGTCTCTGCAGGCCCCCGTCCGCTTACCAACCCCGCAACCGCGGAAAAGGGGTCACCCCTTTTTCGCGTGCCCCTTTTCCGCTGACTAGACATCATAATTACAAGGGAGACGGCTTGCTCAATCCAGCGATGCCGTCGCGCAAGCGGCAATGAATTTGCATGTGCCCTGGGCCCGGCCCGGCTGTTCGGATCGGAAAACCAGCAATTTGAAGGATTTCGACCCGCCGATAACTTCGCAACATGTCAGCTGGAGCGGCCAGTACAGCCGGCGTGGATCAAGCTAGCGTCTGTCCAGATGAAAGACGGGGATGTGAGTCGTAGCGGAAGTCGGAAGACTTCCGGCCAGCGGCGCACGAAGAAGCAGCTGCCGAAATACGCTAAAGAGAATTGTTTACGTCGTGGCCCCGGAGGCGTGCAGCACTGCCGCGTACCCCAACACGTCATCGTGTTTTTCACAGTACTCGAGTATCGCGTCAAAGACGCCGTGCTCGCCAGCAGCCTTCCCTCGGCTGGCAATGTCGATCAACATCGGTACGATTCGCTGTGGCGGAACATCGTCGGGGACCAATTCAATCGCCGCGCGGACGGCTTCGCCGGGACGGCCGACGCGATCAAGTAAGTCCACGTAAGTTTCGATCGCCGCAGTTCCGCTTTCGGCCGGATCGACACCACGCGCCTTGCGCTCAAAGAATTTCAGACCCGCATCGACGTTTTCCCCCAGCAGCGTTGCGTAGAACGTCGCGTAGGCAGGATAAAAGTCAACGAAAGGTTCGTCGCCAGGGTATTGGAATTGGTGATGCAGCCGGCGACCGTATTGAGTCAGCTCCCAAGCTTTACGCAGCTGAGCCGGATCTTGCAACGAAGACGCGATCCGAACCGCCGCGGAAAGGTGAGTTGTATCCAGGTGATACCCGCCTTCATCCAAGATCCATTTGCGCTTTTGAATCATTTCAGCAAGCGTTTCATCATCACCCGCCGGGGCTTCGCGATGGGCGATGTCGGCTCGCACCATATCGCTGAGTTCATTGTAAAAGTGATCGAGCAAGCAGGCCGCGGCAGCCTGGCGATCGGCCCTGTTTCGCGTGGCCAGAGACTGGTCGTACACGGTGATGCTATTGCACGTCCCCTGATGATCCAGAATGGCCTGATAACCGCGGCGAACATCTACTCCTTCATGCAGCAAAACCTGGGTCATTTCGTCGTAATTGTCATCGGTGATCTCAACCTGGCCAATCAATTCTCTGGCCAATTCGGTGTCGCCGGTGGGACGCAAGTACATCCAACCTTCACCAACCTTGCCGTCTTCGATCAACATCGTGCCCGCTTCGCGGCAAGCATCCAGTAGCCCCACTTCCAGTTGCCGTTCGACTTCGTCGGGGCGCGAGACTTCGTCCTCCTTGGCCACCAGTGGTAAGCCGAGTTGGTGGCGGATTCGCATCTTCAGCGCCTCGAACAACTCCATCGGTTTCCGAGTCTCGCGAAAGTGCTCGATCATCCGAGCAAGCATCTCAGCGGGTTTCTCACGCTGCGAGTTCAGGGTCGAAAAAATGTCAGCTTCTGTTGTCGTCATGGATCACCCAATTTCTAAATAGCGGAAGTCGGTCGACTTCCCCAAAAAATTCTCTGTTCAGTTGGATTTGTCGCTGCTGGTCGGTTTGTCGCTGCTGGTCGGTTTGTCGCTGCTGGTCGGTTTGTCGCTGCTGATCGGAGCGTCCGGGCTCTGCTCGCTGATTTCGGCGTAGGCTTTGAGCTGTCCGATCAAAGTCAGCAGTTGGACCGCTGCTTGCGGCAGCGAGACTTCACACTGTTCGCCAACGTCGGCAAGCGGGCCCAGCAGCTTATCACAATGCTGCGAAATCTCGATCGCAATCGCCTTGGCCTGACGCTGTTTGTCTTGGCACAGCCGCAAGCGGCGTTCGGCCAGCCTGACACGTTTCTTTGCTTCCGTGGCCGCGGGACGATCCGACGGTCGCGTGGAGGCCTGTTTCTGCGACAAGCTATCTTTGGCCTCGGTCAATTCTCGCTCGGCAAGCTGAATTTGATGACGCCAGTAAGCGGGTTGGGTTTGGGAAAAATACTGCTCGGCACGATGGATCGTCATCCGCAGCTCTTGAATCACCTTTTCCCAATTGTTGGCCAGTTTGACCAAACCGCTGTGAAAAGCGACCAAGGAATCGATGCTGCGAACGTCACTGGTCGACACCGAATCAGCGCCCCAAGTAAGCGTCGATTTGTTCCGCCTTGCGCATCAAGTAGGGAACGTGCTGTTCGGTCGTTTTGATCAGTCGAGCCATCTGCCGCATCTGCTCATTGAACTCGGCAGCGAACTTACGCTGCTGCTCATCGCGCCAAGTCTGCTCTAACTGGTTCATTTGAGATGCAATTCCTGCGGCCCGCTGTTGCAACTCGTCAGCGAAACGATGCAAATGTCCGGCAAATTGTCGTAACTGTTCTGGATCAACAACGGCTTGATTCACGACTCGGCCTCGATTAGTGGTGGGATTGCGTCGATTAGAATAGGTGTCATCTGTTGTACGATAACTGACCTGTGCGGTCACGTCCGCGAATCTGTAGATTTCACGCAGGCGTTCTTTGAAGTTCTTCCTCGGCCTGCTGCAATTGTTGTCGATAGCGCTGCAGCGTCAAGTGAATGCCCAGTCGTTCGGCGGTATCACACAACAGCTTCAGAGCGGTGATTTTGATCGGTAGTGGCGCGGGAACAGCCCGCCGCAAGGCCGCAGCTCGCAGCTCCGCCATCGCCTCCAGGTCTTTTCCCATCGCTAACAGGCAGCGCCCGCGAATCAGATGTGCCTGCGGGGAGAATTCATCGACTTCGATCGCCCCATTCAATTCATCCAGCGATTCCTGGTACATTTCCGCTTCAAACATGGCCTCGCCCAGCACCAGGCGCAACTGAGTTTTGGCCGGATCGCGTTTCAAGCGGGCGCGACAAACATCGATGCGGCGACAAGCCCAATCATTCTGGCTTCGTTTCAGTTCGCGATCGGCTTCCGGTGTCTTCAGACGCCCGGCTAACTCGTTGACTTCACGAAACTGTTGCAGCGACCGCGCCAATGTAGCCTCTTCCAATTCCCAAAGCAGTTTTTCGTCTTCCAAAAACATCTGCACGGCCTGCTGCAAGATCCGCTTGGCGTCCAGGGGCCGGTTTTCGCTGCGATAGATGTTGGCAAGTTCCAGATAGGCGTCCCGGTCGGTGGGGCTGGACTTGAGACGCTGTTCCAGTTCCTGGCGGCGCTGCAGGGTAACTTTGGGACGCGGTGCTTCCTGCGGCAGTTCATCGTCGGTTTGATTCTTGCGAAGCAACTCTTCCGGGCGAACCGGTCGCCATTGGCCGCCTTCCATTGGCCCCAATTCCGAATTCTGGCGAGTTGGTTCGTCGTCGTTGGCCGTCATTAGATTCGATTACTCAGAAGATGAAATCCGGGTTCATTGTACTCGGTCTCCATCGGGGCGATAACAGCGATCGCCAATTCCCTTGATTCGCCGTCGGTTGGCGAATCCCTGCGCAGCCGCGAAACCTTGGGCTCAGGCTCAAGCCCGCGCGCGTTCGCCGCCGGAACGCGATCTCTCCAAACCGTGTGCTGGCCGATAACCGGAACGCGGACTCTGCCAACGCGGTCGCTGCCGCTGCAGGCGATCACGGTGTGGTGTGGGTCGGTGGTGGAAAAATGGCTTTCTTGACTTTGTCCTTCAACATTTCTTGTTCAGTGTTCTGCGGTTTTCATTGCGTAACAGAAGAACAGCCAATGTCGAACAAGGGATGTCGGATGACGAAGCAGAAGTAGTCGGGACCCACAGAGAACCGCAACGGACCTCCCGCTAGGCAACCGAGCGGTACAGTTGTCGTGTGCGATCGGGATCCAACGGCACCGGATTGAAAGTCCCCGTCCATTGTTTCATCGCGTCTTCCACAAAGACATCGATTCCCGATGTCGGAATCGATAATTCATCCAGTGATGTGGCCAAGCCGGCTTCGCGAAGCCATTGCGTTACCATGGACGCCAGCCGCTCGGGCGCTTCCTCTGCCGGTACATCCGGGACCACTTCACGCAGCAGTTCCGCGTACCAATCACTATGCTCTGTCCCATTCATTCGGATCACTGCCGGCAACATCATGCCAACGGCCTGCCCATGAGTAATGTCGTGATGGGCGGTTAAGGGGTTGGCGGTGGCATGTGCTGCCCCCAACATCGACGTCTCAATTGCCATGCCGGCAAAACAAGCTCCCAACTGCATCTGGCTTCGCGCCTCAAGATTGTCGGGCTCGGCGAGCACCTTGGAGAATCCTTGCGCGAGCAAGCCGAATGCCCGTCGACTGTAAGTGATCGAAATCGGATTTCGGCGATTGGTCACGTAAGTTTCAATGGCATGGGAAATTGCATCGACACCGGTTAACGCCGTGACCGCGTGCGGCTGAGTCACCGTCAACTTTGGATCCAGAATCGCGATGCGGCAGGCCGCACGAGGATCACCGCAGGCCATCTTCGTGTGCGTTTCCGCATCGCTGATCAAGGCAAATGACTGCGCTTCGCTACCTGTACCGGCGGTCGTGGGAACAGCGATCATCGGCAACATATTGGTGGTCGCTTTGCCCACACCGTGGTAGTCGTGAATCCTGCCGCCACACGAATAAACGAAGTTAATCGCCTTGCAACAATCCATGCTGCTGCCGCCGCCCAACCCGATCAACAAATCAGGTTTGACTTCCGCGGCCCGGCGAACGCCCGCATTGACCATTGCCGAGGTCGGATTTTCCCCAAAGTCGTGGAAGGAGTGGACTTCCAAGCCGCTCTCCTTGAGCGTGCCGACCGCCGCCGCGTCATGTCCGGCATCGATGATCCCCGGATCGCTGACGATCAACACACTTCGCGGCCGAAACTCGGCAGCCAATTGGCCCAAGCGAACAAGCGTACCTTCGCCAAAGACAAAGCGAGTGCGACTTTGAGTATCAAACGGCTGGATCGCAGACATAGTCGGGCGGGCAGTTTGGTCGATTTCCAAGCGGCTGCAGGTAGAACGTTCCTGTGTAACACCTTAGATAACCGGCGAGTTTCGGGCTATGGCCGGCCGTCCAGGCAGATCAGGGCCAACGCCGCAGCCGAGTCCAGGAGAGGCTGAAAACACGGGGCAAAACCGAAAGTCCGCCAATCGACTCCCATTTCAATGAATCGAGTAGTGTTGAGAAAATCGGACGCAGGGCAATACGGAGAGTTGCTTCCTGCCCCCAGCTCCCTCACGGAAAACCGAATCAGCGGTCCGAAAAATTACCCCAGAACTACAGAACTCATGTGTAGTTCGGCATGACGGAGGTTTAGTTTGTCCCACTCTGCGCGGGGCGCCGCCTCGATTTTGCTCTTAAGCCATGAAGCCCAGCGGTGCAGCGGATGAATCGGAAGCGTAGAAGTTTCGGATATTGGGCAGAATGGTTTCCAGATCACTGTCGTTCTGCATGCCAAACCACAAAGCAAGTTCGGCTGCGTACTGATCTACCGCAGTGGTTGGAATCAATCGCCCACGGCCGACATCCAGTGGATTTCCGGCGGCCAGTGAGTCGGGATAGTTACCATAGATTGTGCCGCCGTTGACGGCACCGCCCATGATGTAGTGATTGGCACCCCAGCCGTGATCGCTGCCGTTGCTTCCGTTTTGACTGAGTGTCCGCGAGAAATCCGAGATTGAAAATGTCGTCACGTCCGCGTCAACGCCTAACTCTTCGGTCGCGGCGCTAAATGCAGCCAACGCCTGACTAATCTCGGGCAGCATGCCGGCTTGACTGGTTTTCAGGTTCGCGTGATGGTCCCAACCACCACGTTCGACCAAGAAGATCTGTCGTGTCTGGCCGAGCGTTTCGCGGGCGGCGATCGTCTTGGCCGTCATTTCCAACTGTTGCCCGATCGAATTCGATGGGAACACCGTGTTGAGCGTAATTGAATTAACCGCATTGTTAAATTCTATAGCCGCATCAATCGCGCTCCTGCTGCGATTGGTGTGTGCTTGTTCAAGCAAATCTGTAAACGTTTGTTCCAGCAAACTATCCGTCGTTTTTGTCAAGATCCTGTTGTACGCACCCGTTCCGTTGTAGCCGTTCAACAACTGCGCGCCCGCGGTACGGTGGATCACGTACGGGATGACGTTATCGCCTGCTTGCAAAATGTTCATGAAGCCGACGGCAATGTTCATGGACACAGCAGGGTTGCTGTTGACGGTGTCGGTGATCATGTCGGACATTCTTCCGGCCCAACCCGTGATTTGTGTACGTGATTGCGGTACGCAGGTTTGCCAGTGGCGCTGTTCATCCGAGTGTGAAAACAGGCCCAGCGGCAACTCGGACTTGTTCCTGTAATCTTGCAACGTTGTGGGCCCAATCAAGCTACCGACATTGGACAGGAATGCGAGTTTGCCTTGGTTATAAAGCCGCTGAAACTCGGGCATCCCGTAATGCACGCCGAGCAGCCGTCCGCCGGGCCCGTTGATCGGCAATAGTTCGCCAAGCGGCGCCTCGGCCGTCGGATCTTTGCTGAGCGCTAAGCCGCCACGAATCGACGCGTAGTTGGTGTACTCGCCGTCGTCGTAAGGGGCCAACATGTTGAACGAATCGTTACCACCATGATGGAAAACGCAGACCAAAGCCTTGTATCCGCTCAAATCGCCCGCAGCGGCCATCGCCGTTTTTGTCAGCTGCAGATTCATTAGCGTGGACAGGAACGTGGCCGACGTCAGCGCGCCGCAACCGCCGCTAGCTTTGATGAAATCTCGGCGTGTCCAATTCAGCGGCGTGTTCAGGTTTTTGGCTGGCATAGTATGTCTCCGGTTTGATCCGGTTGATGAGAAGTAGAATGTTGATGAGACGTAGAATGGATAGAAAAGGTTGTTGTCCGGCCGCC
>JBFJVZ010000181.1:0-14214 GCA_041623895.1 Pirellulaceae bacterium
CGCACGCGAAGCGTAGCTCTAGCCGCTGTTGAAATCTGTTTCGCAAGTTTCTTGATTCCCAAGGGGGATTTAGCTGCGGAGCAGCGGCAGAATGTAGCCTGGGGTCAGATTGGCGAGCTTCAGCGAGTCAATCGCAGCCCCAGGTTCTCGCACGAATACCAACAGTCGTCTCGGCTCGGTTTGGTTCAGCCCAGGCTAGCTGCTTTCTTGTTAAACGCGGAACTTCACAGCTCACGCTTCTCATGCACAAGAATTGACAAGCTCACAGCGCGCTGGTCGCCCTGCTGGCATCGGCTCAGCAGCGCATCGGGCCCTTCTCTGAGCTATTCTGTCACATCTGTCCTCTCCCGGACCAGAAAGCCAATGCGGCCGGCACTGACAAAAAACGTAATGGTCACGTTGGTTGCCGTCCCAGCTTTCGTCAGCTAGCCGGCCGGGCGGGCGTTCCTTTCGATTCCTTCATCACCAGATCAATCCACTCATCATGACCAATTCGATCAGCTGGCCCTCTGCGGTCGTGACATTGTTGTTCGTTTTCCTCATCAGCGGCCAGAATTACGCCGACGATCCGCAGACCGACCTCTCGCTGTTGACGATTGATCGCATCTACAAGTCCGACGAGTTCGAGGAAGAATCGTTCGCGGCGCGTTGGCTGGAGAGTCCAGACACGGCCGCCGCCTTTACCACATTGGAAGCATCCGATGAGTATCCCGATCGGCATGACATCGTTCGGCATGACGCTGCGAGCGGTGACAAATCCATCATGGTCTCCGCCGCTGACTTGGTGCCTGCCGGCAAATCGTCACCGTTGAAGATCGAAGACTATCAATGGTCCAAGAACCACAACCTGGTGTTGATCTACACCAACTCCAAGCGTGTTTGGCGACAAAACACTCGAGGCGATTACTGGTTGCTGGATCGCACATCGCGGCAACTCAAAAAACTGGGCGGAGAGATCGCTCCGTCAACGATGATGTTTGCCAAGCTTTCCCCGGATGGCAATCAAGTCGCTTACGTACGGGAACGCAACATCTATGTCCACAATCTGCTGGATGATGTGATTCGCCAACTTACTTTTGCCGAGTCGGAAGACATCATCAACGGCACGACGGATTGGGTTTACGAAGAAGAATTCGGACTGCGTGACGCCTTTCGTTGGAGCCCGGACAGCCGCTGGATTGCTTTCTGGCAGATCGACACCACGAATGTGCACAAGTTTCCTCTCGTCAACAACATCGATTCGCTGTATCCAACGGTGCAGTGGTTCGCCTATCCCAAAGTCGGTCAGCGCAACCCAACTTGTCGAATCGGGAGGATCGACGTGCCAACGGGCATGACGCAATTTCTGAGATTGCCGGGGGACCTACAGAATCATTACGTGCCGCGAATGCAGTATGTGGAAAGCACTGGCGATTTGCTGGTCCAGCAAATCAACCGGTTGCAAAACACGCTTCGCTTGCTGCGTTATGTGGACGGTGAACTGTCCGACGAAGTCCTTGTCGACCAGGACGATGCCTGGGTCGACGTCCACGACGAACTGCTGTGGTTTGATCAGGACAGGCGGTTCACCTGGCCGAGTGATCGCGATGGCTGGCGACATGTTTACCTTGTCTCGGGCAACAATGAAGCCCCACCGGAATTGGTCACTCCCGGCGAATTCGATGTGGTGCAGACGCTGCACATCGACGAGCCACAGAAACAGCTCTATTTCATTGCTTCACCCGGCAACGCCACGCAGCGACATCTGTATCGCGTGGGATTATCCGCTGAAGGATTGCAGCGGCTAACCCCGGAACGATTTGCTGGCTCCAACAGTTATCAAATCTCCCCTGATGGGAAATGGGCAATCCACAAGTGGTCATCAGCCAATCATCCCAGTGTAACAAACTTGGTGTCGCTGCCAGATCACAAGACGACGCGCGTCCTGGAAGACAACGAGAAACTGGACAAATTAATCAACCAATTGAAGCGATCGCCCGTGGAGTTCATTGGCGTCGACATTGGCGACGATGTGGTGCTGGATGGCTGGATGATCAAACCGCCCGATTTGGATGCTGACCAAAAGTATCCGTTGTTGGTCTACGTTTACGGAGAGCCGGCGGGTTCCACGGTCAGAGACCAATGGGGCGGCAAATCCTACTTGTGGCATCTGCTGATGGCGCAACAAGGATACGTGGTCATGAGTTTTGACAATCGCGGCACCAAAGCGCCGCGAGGACGTCAATGGCGGAAAAGTATTTACAAAAAGATCGGCATCTTGCCCCCACAGGACCAGGCAGCTGCCGTGAAAAGTGTGCTGGAATCGTTCCCGTATCTGGACGAGGCCAAAGTTGGCATCTGGGGATGGAGTGGCGGAGGTTCATCCAGCTTGCAGGCGATCTTTAAGTACCCGGAGCTTTATCACACTGCGATCGCAATCGCACCGGTACCGAATCAGCGGTACTACGACACGATTTACCAAGAACGGTATATGGCAACGCCTGACCTGAACGCGGAAGGCTTTCGGCAAGGTTCGGCAATCAATTTTGCCAAGGATCTGAAAGGCAATCTGCTGCTTGTTCATGGCACCGCCGATGACAACTGTCACTACCAGACGACCGAGATGCTGATCGATGAGCTGGTCGCACACAACAGACAATTCACAATGTTTGCTTATCCCAATCGAACGCATGCGATCCGCGAACGCAAAAACACGACGCGGCACCGGAGATCGATGATGACGCGATTTCTGTTGGAAAAAATGCCGCCGCAAGGTGATGAATGAGACGAAACGTGAACAAGGGTGCCTACCTGGGGTACACCAGCCCTCGCGACCCTGGGTTTTGTTGTGAAAGTCCGACTGCTTAAGCCGGACAGTGTCCAACTCCTGGCCTCCACAGCCGGCCTACATCGTTTTCGTATCTAACGGCTCAGAGCTGCGCCCGAGCGGGCAAAGCCATATTTTTTCCAGGCCGGATCGCTCTTGTAGATCCGCGAATGAAACATGGCCAGTGATCGCAAGGCATGACCTTTAGGGCCAATCTGCCAATCGTGCTCGAGATCACGGTGCATTGCATAGAGCAGGTAATTGACCGCAGCAACCAATCGAGGATTCTGTAATTCAGAGTCTGGCGTGACCGTCAGCAGCCACTCCACAATATGCCCCGTAGTTTGGATCTTGCGATCGGTGTCGCCATCATCAGCGCGCCCCTCGAACCAACGTGCGCTCATCGATCCATCACGGTTTTGCAACTGATAAGCGTACTTGACGAAGTCCGTGGTGAACTTTTCTGCCCGCGCCCATTGCCCGGTGATCGGGCGGCCTTCGCTGCGACGTTTCCTGAGAGCGTGTCCAAATCCCATCAATCGATGAGTACCGCCACACGCCGAACCAACAATCGGCTGCGTCAATTCCTCACGAATCAAGCGCGCGACATCCCAGCGTTGCCCGTCCGCGGCCACCCAAGAAGTGTCCGTATCCAAATAATGCGACAACGCGATCAACGTGAAGGTCAATTCCTCGCCAGATTTACAGGCCGACATTTCCCTCTTGACCAGGTCTGCAACGGAATACTTCTGGTCATTCGCGTACAGCGGGTAATCCATCGGCACATCAGACATTGCCAGCACGGCCAGGAATTGTGCCTGGTGTCCTTGCAGACCGATTCCACTATCCGCATTGATGCCCTGTTCATCCTTGAACAGTAGCCGCTTGCCACGGCAAATATTGTTGCCCGCGATCCAGCCAATGGCATTGTACGACTTGCGGCCCGACAAGATGCGCGTATCGACACCGTAGACCATGATCGCATGCATCATCCCCCAGTTGCTTCGTTTGTCGGCGATCTCGGGACGATCGTAAAAGTACTGCAGGACACGCTCGATGCCCGGTTTCATTCGCAGGATGCGACCACTAACGTCAATGTCTTCCGCCGGCCGACCGGTGTAATCAAGTTCGACCCGCCGGGGCTCTGTGCCGACGTACTGTGATTCAGATCCGGCGTACGCTGAAATCTTGTCGTCCGCCGCCTGGGGCTGCGGTTCGGCTGGTTTCAGCGCAGGCCGTCGTTTTTCCAGTTGATTCTTGGGAGCCGTTTTGGCAATCTTGGCTTCCGGCTGTTGCTCGAGTGCGATCCCCGCGTTGGCTTGCTCGCTATTCTCGGGCTCGTTTAACATCGGACCGATCAATGCCGGTGCTAACGATTCGCTGGCTGTTGATCGACTTTTCGGTTTGGCAGATTCGGCCGAATCAGTTTCGGTAGGATTGTGCTTGATGGCAGAGCGTTGATTGGTCGTTGCCGGCGGAAGGTCGGCTGACGGCACTGCGGACTCTGATTCGGTCTTGTGCGCTTCGGGAACTTCGCGCTTATTTGTCGTCGTGATCTGAGTCTTGGTCGCTGGCAGTCGGTCCGCTTGCGGCTTGGTTGTGGGAGCGGTCGAGGGAGACGTTGGATCGCGAAGCGGACGGTCTTGATTGATCGCTTGCCGCGCCACCCAGCCATTGCTGGAAACATCCCGTTCGTTTGCAGTAGCCGGCGACGCCTTGGTAGCGGACCGGCTAGAGGGCTGTACCCGGACCGATTTTTTGGGCTGTTGTTTGGGAATGCGCTCCGCCTGTCGCTGCGGCGTTGGCGTTGGCGGCTTTGTCTCCGACTTCGTCTGTTTGGCCAAGGGCGGAGGCTGGGGGATGTTGGCTGGCGGAGTCTTCGTTTTGGGTGGTCGGAAATTTAACGACGAGCCATGGTCGCTACGTTTGCTGCGGAACAGGGGGAGACGTGAGATGCTGAAATCGCCGAAAGGACCAGCGGCTGGCTGAACCACGATGGTACCACTGCGCGTTACGCCGCTTGCTGATCCAGCTACGGGTTGTTGGGCCGCCGCTGGTTGTTGAGCCGCCGCGGGTAATGCGCCGACACTCAGCGCCCCCGCCACTAACAGCGTGCGTAGCCGTTTCACGGCTGGCTGAGCATCAAGGTTACGTACCGGCACTGTTGTCTCCGCGAGAGTGGCTTTCCTGTGCTATCGGAAAGACAAGCGCGGAAATTCAGCCCATATTTTGTCGCTGACAAGTCCCAAAGATTGGGGAAACTTTGCGTGCGGAGCATCGACAAATTTGTCGATTTCAGAGTGAATCGCTAAAGCTCGAATTCTTCCAGCGAATCGAGCAGATAGTCAAGCTTATCCTTGGGAGCGGCGGCCAAGTCAGCCTGTCTTTTGCGGAGTTGATCGTCGATTCCCACCGCGTCGCGTCCTGCCAGCAGCAGTTGTTCATCACGTTCCCGAGCAGCCGTCGCAATTGGATCCTCGTCTGTGGCGGGGGCACCGAATAGCTGCGAGAGATCGATCTTGAATCCTTCGTCCCCATCAACCTGAGCGCCGGCGATGGCTGGTGCCTTGTGTTGTGGAAAGATGATTGCATTTTCGGGACAAACACGACTGCAGGCGGGACAACCCTTGCGGCAATTGTCAGGTTGTTCGACGAGAATATTTTCCACCCCGTCAACGCCGTAAACACCGAACAGGCAAAAGTCGACGCATTCCATGCAGTTGGTACAACGGCTGAAATCAATCACCGGGTACCAGCGCCGCGACGTTGTCTCGTCAACTTGCTCGATCCTACCGCCAACAATCGGCAGGCTCGTGGGTGGTTCATCCGGAACGCGAATAATGCGGCGGATTTCCGCCAGGAACTGATCGGCTTGATCGGCCGCTTTCAAGTCGATGCAATGCACGTTCCGCTGGAGACGGGGATAAAGCTCGGCAACGCGATCGACGGTCTCGGTTGGGTCGCTGGCTTCTGTCTGCGTGTCCTCCTCTTCATCGTCTTCGTCGTCGGAAGCACCCGCAGCAAGCTGGACGTCACCGACTTGACCTTGGATGCCATTGCGATCGAGGACCCAGTGAGCGGCCCGCGAATAGATCCAGGAAACCACAATCAAGTCACCTTCGATAGCGGCAAGCTTCTGGTAGGACTCGCTGCCTTTTGACAAATCATACAGGTGAGGTACGACCAGAACATCGACTCCATCCAACTGCGCAGCTTGATCGGCAATCGTTTGCTCCAACTCGCGTTTCTTTGGATTGCGGGATTGCCCTCGAGAAACGACGACAGTCCAAGCAGCTTGAGCGGTCGCGGAGATCATGAATCAAGATTTGTCAGCGGCAAGAACACAGTTACCCATCCAGCGGTCGCAATTACCAATCCAGCGGTCGCAGCCACGCCCGTTTTACATCGGCAAGGCTGGCGTCCAAGACAATCTGGTCGTCCAAGGTCACTGTCAATTGCTTGGAGACTTCGATTGTACCCAGTCGAGCCGCGGGAACAGCGGCCGTTTGCATCAAGTTTTGAAATTCGTCAGCCGCTGCCATCGGAACCTCGACCAGAAACCGCGAATTCGATTCGCTGAACAAAACCTCGGTCGCTGAAATTTCCCGGTTGAGCTGGTCGATCGAGATCCGCATGCCCAGACCACCGGCCATGGCCATTTCGGCGGCTGCGGCGGCCAATCCTCCTTCGCTCAGGTCGTGACATGACCGTATCAGTTTGGCTCGGATCGCTTGATGGACGGCCTGAAAGGTTGCCTTGGCAAACGCCGCGTCGACTCTGGGAACTTCGCCGCCGTGAAGGCCACGGACCAGTGCGAGATGTGAGCCGCCCAGTTCCAGCTTTGTCTGGCCGATCAGAAAAACGGCGTTGCCGGCTTCTTTAGCGTCCATCGTCACGGCTTCAGCGACATCTTCGATTTGGCCCATGGCGCTGATCAGCAAACTTGGTGGAATCGAAATCGTCTGCTTGTTACCGTCGGCATCGGTAAAGCTGAATTCATTATTCAAACTGTCTTTGCCGCTGATGAAGGGCGTGCCCAGTGCGACGGCAAGATCCTGACAAGCAATTGCCGCCCGCACCAGCGACCCGAGCGTCTCGGGACGATCGGTGTAACCCCAGCAAAAATTGTCCAAAATCGCGATCTTGTCAGGATCGGCGCCAACGGCAACGGCGTTACGCACTGCTTCGTCGATGGCACTGGCCGCCATGTGATAGGTGTCGAATTGGCCATAATGCGGATTCATTCCGCAAGAGATCACCAGTCCTCGGCGACAATCGATTCGCGGGCGGATCACCGCTGCATCCCCCGGCCCATCGCAGTTGGGACCGACAAGCGGTTTGACGACGCTGCCACCTTGGACTTCATGATCGTACTGCCTGATCACCCAATGCTTGCTGGCTACGTTGTAGCTGCTGATGATCGCCAACAGGGCATCACGATGATCATCGGCAGTCATCGCTGGCAACTGAAGGGGCGTGGTTTGTTGTGGATGATAGACGGCATCGCGAATTACAGGCGGTCGGCCATCGTGCAGGAATTGCATGGCAAGATCGCCAACGGTCTCGCCGTGATACGTTAAATGCAATCTTCCCGTGGGAACGAAACGGCCGATCACGGCGGCTTCGACGCCTTCGCTTTCGCACAACTGACGAAGCTGGTCCCAAGATTCTTGCGGTACCGCCAGCACCATGCGTTCCTGGGCTTCCGAGATCCAGATTTCGGTGTAGGTCAAACCGTCGTACTTCAGTGGTGCTTTTTCCAGCCACACTTCTGCGCCGACATCTTCACCCATTTCACCAACGGCACTGGAAAAGCCACCGGCGCCACAATCGGTGACGGCGTGGTACAAACCGCGATCGCGAGCTTGGATCAAGACATCCAACACCATCTTCTCGGTGATGGCATTGCCGATTTGCACGGCGCCGCCGGATAGAGACTCGGATTCACTCGTTAGCTCGGCCGAGCTGAAGGTAGCACCGTGAATGCCATCGCGACCGGTGCGGCCGCCAATCGCGACGATCAAATCATTCGCGGCCACGCGTTTTTCTTCCATCCCGACGGGAATCATGCCGACGTTGCCACAATACACCAGCGGATTGCCCAGATAGCGTGGATCAAAGTAGATGGCACCGTTGACGGTGGGGATCCCCATGCGATTGCCATAATCGCGAACACCCGAGACGACGCCTTTCATCACGCGTTTGGGGTGCAGAACGCCAGGCGGCAACGAGTCGGCTGGCGTATCGGGTGGGGCGAAACAAAAAACATCGGTGTTGCAAACCGGTTTGGCACCCAGGCCAGTGCCCATCGGATCACGAATCACGCCGCCGATCCCTGTGTTGGCTCCCCCGTATGGCTCCAGCGCCGAAGGGTGATTGTGGGTTTCGACTTTAAAGCAGGCATGATCGTGTTGGTCAAACGTGACCACACCGGCGTTGTCTTTAAAAACACTGACACACCAATCATCGTCACCCAAGGATTTGCGGATCGTTTGCGTGGCGGCAAAAATCGTTTCCTTCAGCATGTTGTCGAATTGCCGCTCGTCCGCTTCCGGTTTTCCATCGGCCCCCGGGCCTCGATAGTGAATGCGGCCGGCCAGCGTTTTGTGGCTGCAATGTTCCGACCAAGTCTGTGCGATCGACTCCAATTCGATATCGGTGGGATCACGGCCGATCGAGGCAAACTGATCGCGGATGGTCTGCATTTCGACTAACGTCAGATACAGTTGGCCTTCGCGTGAGAGTTTTTCAAGACCGGCATCGTCAAGCTTGCGAATAGGAACCGTCAGGAGCTGAAACGTGTACGGCGAGCCAACATCCAGTTGGTCCATCTCCAACGGCCCCACCACGACTTGCTCAATCGAATCATTGGACAATGCACGCCGGCAGATCGAATCGAGTGTTGAGGGATCCACGTTTCCCAACCAGTACTTTCGCAACGTGCGGACGGCATGCACGTTCAGACCGGCATCTTGGGCGGCTGCGACGGTGCTTGCCGCCACGGGGTCCATGACACCTGGTTTGGGCAGCACATTGACCAGGCATGTTTGATCGCCGGGGGCTTCATTGAGTACATCTTGGCCGGCAATTGCGACCACGGTGCGTTCGGTCACGCTATCGGATAACAGGGACTGTGCTAAGCGAACGGCGTCTTCGCGGGCAAAGTCACCTTGCACCAGAAACCCGCGGGCAAAGGCAACGGTGATGTTGTCGCCTAAACCCAATTCATTGATTTCTTCGGCGGTGCGTTGAGCGTCTCGCTGGACTTCGCCATCGGCCGGATAAATATCGATTTGCCAAAGCGGCATGATGTCCCTGATGGTTGTTTGGCTTGTTTAAGTTGTGTTTCTTGGTGCCGGAGGCAGGCTAGGTTGTCGCCACTTCGCGGCTATCAAAGCGGGCAACTTGAAAAGCTCATGCTGCGGGTTCGTTTGTCTGGTCCTTGTTCACTTTTGCCTCGCTCAGCCAGTGGTGCAGCCCTTCGTCGTCTTCGCTTGCCAGCAGCTGACAGAGTTGCTGAACGTCACCGATCAGGCGTTCCAATTCGCAGCGAATCGCTTGGCGATTTTCGCGGCAAATGGCCGTCCACAAATCCGGATCGCCAGCGGCGACCCGCGTGATGTCGCGCCATCCGCTGCCCACCAATGATTTGGCATCCGCAGGCAACAACCTGCTGACTGCGGCGGACACCAAGTGTGGCACGTGGCTGACGGCTGCCAAGTAGGCATCGTGATCTTGGGGGCTGAGGCAGACGATTTTTCCACCGGTCAGACTCCAAAACCGCTTGGCCCTTGCGGTCAGTTCAGAATCCGCATCGTCGGCCGGCGTCAACACGATGATTTTTTGATCAAAGAGCGCGGCGGAGGCGTTCAGCACACCGGTTTGTTCGGAGCCGGCAATGGGATGGGCGGCCAAGAATCTGCTTTTTGCCAGTTCACTGCGGCTGACGTCTTCGACGATCGAAGCCTTGGTGCTGCCCACGTCGGTAATCAAGCAATCGGGCCCGGCGGCCTGAGCCGCTGCGATCACCAGATCAGCGATTTTGTCGACCAGTGAGGCAACCACGACAACGTCGGCGCCGTCACAGGCCGCTTCGATCGAGTCGGCGGTGCGATCGACGGCTCCCTGCTTCAAAGCCAAGTCGCGCTTGGCCTTGGTGCGGTTGTAACCAACCAATTCCGTCTGCGGACAACGTCGCTTGATCGCCATGCCGACGCTACCACCAAGCAGCCCGACCCCCAAAATTGCTACGCGGCGCGGCCATTCGTCTGAGCGGGAAGATGTCATGCTGGACCAATGTAGAACATTTGTCCCCGTGGTTTCCAGCGGCCAACAAATGCCGCCCCAGGAACAAGTGGGACCAATCTTCTACCATTACAGCTCGGGCAGCCGATGCCCCAGCTTTTCTCGCTTGGTTTCCAAGTAATTCTTATTGTGTTCGTTGACCGGCGAGACGATCGGGACCTGATCGACCACCTGCAGGTCGAAGCCGCGCAAATTGAAGGCTTCGGTCTTCTTTGGATTGTTGGTCAACAACCTGACTTCGCGTAGCCCCAAGTCTTTCAGAATCTGCAGCCCCACGCCGTAGTCGCGCATGTCGGCCTTGAATCCCAGCGCATGATTGGCTTCGACGGTATCCATTCCGCCATCCTGAAGCGCGTAGGCGCGAATTTTTTGGGCCAGTCCGATCCCGCGTCCTTCCTGAGGCAGGTAGACCAACGCACCGCGGCCCTCGCGGCTGATCATCTCCAAAGCCATTTCCAGCTGGTCACCACAATCGCAGCGCAGTGATGAGACTAAGTCTCCCGTGAAACAGCTGCTGTGCATCCGAACCAGTGGCGGTGAACCGGGAGCGCTTAAGTCACCAAACACCAGGGCAATCGGTTCTTGGTTTTCGTAGTCGACCGAGTAAACAATGATTTTGAATTCGCCAAAGCGGGTCGGCAATTTTGCCTCGGCGGCGCGAGTGATCAGCTTTTCGCTGACCCGGCGGTGGGCAATCAACTGTTCGATGCTGATGATTTTCAAGTTGTGCTGCTCGGCGATCCGAAACAGGCCATCACGCGTGGCGCGATCTCCGCTTTCGTCCAGCACCTCGCACAGCGCACCGGCGGGTTGCAATCCGGCCATGCGGGGCAGATCGACGGACGCCTCCGTGTGACCGGCGCGTCGGAGCACGCCACCTTGCTTGGCCAACAGTGGATAAACATGTCCGGGCCTGACGAATTCTTCCGCCTTACAATCCGGGGCCGCGATCCGCCGAATGGTCGCGCTCCGTTCCGCGGCGGTGATTCCCGTTTTGGCATCACGAATGTCAAGCGGCGTCATGAAGGCGGTTTTCAGCGGTGCTTCGTTGCGGGCCACGACCGGCAGCAAATCAAGTCGCTTGCAAGCATCCGGCAGCAAGGAGACACATAACTGTCCACGCCCGGAGAGCATAAAGTTGATGATTGTCGGAGTCGCCTTTTCCGCGGCACAAATAAAATCGCCCTCATTCTCCCGGTCTTCCGCATCGACCACAATGACGACTTGTCCAGCGGCGATCGCTTCGACAGCCTCAGGAATCGAATTCAATTGGAAGCTCATAGACGGTGGCGTGGGAAATGGAAAGATTGGACTTTGGTGTGCCGGGCAAACGACAATATTATACGACTGAGCAAAATTCCTGTACCGCGGCAATCTGAGAACTCGCTGTGAATGATCTTTTAAAGCGAATAGCCACTCGGTTGATGGTGCTGGCGATCTGCATCTCTGGAACCCTGATCGCTGCCGGACCCGATGATTCCGCTGCGCCGGGCAGCGTCAAAGTGCTGGCCAATCAGCGCTACAGCGAGGCCGCCGGAAAGGCCGGGTTGTGCGACATTTATTCCCCGGGTTATTCCCCCGGCGTGGAGCCACCAAAGGATGGGCATCCGGCGGTGGTCGTGGTTCACGGCGGCGCCTGGCTCAGCGGCGACAAGTGGACTCTGGAAGGCTACTCCCGGGTGTTGGCCAAAAACGGGTTCGTGGTCGTCACCATCAACTACCGGCTGGCTCCCCAATTCAAGTTTCCATCGCAGGTCGACGACGTGCGTGAAGCCCTGGTCTGGACCGCCAAGAACGCCGAACGACTGTCGATCGATTTGTCGCGACTGGGGATGTTTGGTTATTCGGCCGGCGGACACTTGTCGACGTTGGTCAGCCTGTTGGCAGACGAGCCGATGGATGTACAGGTGTCGGCAAGCCAATGGAATTCAAGCGATCCCCGCTGGCAACGAATTCCAAAAGTTCGCGCGGTTTGCGCCGGCGGTCCGCCATGTGAGTTCCGCACGTTGCCACAGGACAACATGACTCTCGCTTATTTCCTGGGCGGGTCGCGGCGGGAAAAGCCAAATGTGTATGAAATCGCTTCGCCCACCAGGCACGTCTCCGCGGGAGATCCCGTGACGCAAATCATCCATGGCGAAAGCGACATGTTGGTACCGATCGCCAGCAGCCGCTCGCTGGTCAATGCGCTGACTGACGTCGGTGTGGAAGTGCGTTTTGCGACGATGCCCAAACAGGGACACATGGTGACGTTCTTGAATCCCGAAACTCAGCAAAAGATGCTGGAGTTCTTTCAAGACGTGTTGAAGTAAGGCAGCGACTTCGCTTTGCTTATTCCAGAATCATGTCGTCGACCGTCATGCCGCCGGGGATCATCGGCAAGACGTGTTCTTGATACGGCACTTCGACGTCCAACAAGAACGGGCCTTTGTATTCGATCATCTCTTTCAAAGCCGCTTTCAAGTCGGCCTTCTTTTTGACCGTTGCGCCTCCACATCCGTAGCCTTTGGCGATCGCCACAAAGTCTGGATATCGTTCCTGGGCATACTGAAAGCGATCGGCATTGCTGATCCCCGATGCCTCTTCGTGATGAATGGGCCCCAGATAAGTGTGGGCACGGTTACGATCCATGAAGCGGTCTTCCCATTGGACGACCATCCCCAGGTGCTGATTGTTCAATAGCAAGACTTTGACCGGCAATTCTTCGCAAAAACAGGTTGCCAGTTCTTGGATGTTCATCTGAAAACTGCCGTCCCCGTCGATGTCGATCACCAAGGCATCGGGAAAAGCTGCCTGCACGCCCATCGCAGCGGGCAAGCCGAATCCCATGGTTCCCAAGCCGCTGCTGCTATGCCAGGTACGGGGCCGGTTGAATTTGTAGAACTGTGCCGCCCACATTTGATGCTGTCCAACACCGACCGTGATATAGGTGTCCATCTCGGAGGTCAGCTCGCTTAGCGTGGCAATCGCATGCTGTTGCAAGATTCCGTCAAATGACTGGTCGTAGCGGAAGGGGTACTTTGTTTTCAGTTCAGCACAGTGTTGTTGCCATTCTTCGATCTCCGGCTTCTGAACAATCTTGTTCAACTCCGTGAGCACTTGTTTGACATCGCCGCGCACCGGAATGTGTGCGGCCTTGTTCTTATTCAGCTCCGAAGCATCAATGTCAACGTGAATGATCTTGGCGTCTTTGGCAAACGCTTCGACCTTGCCGGTAACCCGATCATCAAATCGGACACCCAGCGCGATCAACAAGTCACAATCGCGAACCGCGTAATTGGCATAAGCGGCACCGTGCATGCCCAGCATGTTCAGCGAATAATCAGCGTCGCAAGGAATCGCCCCCAACCCCATCACGGTCGTCGTGGTCGGAATGCCCGTCTTCGTCGATAACTCACGCAACTCTTCGCTCGCGCCAGCCAAGATGACGCCACCGCCCGCGTAGATGATGGGACGGCGGGCAAGCTTGATCGCCGCGGCCAGTTGTCGAATCGTTTCGCTGGGAACCGTCGGCGGCGAGGCGTCGTAGCCCGGCAGATCCATCGGCGGGTCGAGGTCGATTTCGTGGGTGGCCAGTTGAATGTCTTTGGGCATGTCAACCAACACCGGGCCCGGACGTCCGCTGGCAGCTCCACGGTGATCTGGCCGTTGACCGTGCCAAACTCGAGATCCTCGTTCAAGGCACCACCGAGTCGCGCCATGATGTTGCCGTTCACCGTCTGCGCTTGGGCTGCGCGGCTGGTCGCGACCTCGACGTTGCCATTCACGGTCGCCGCGTCGATCTCACTGTCCAACCCCTTGGCCTCGATGTCACCGTTGACTGTCCGCCCAACGAACATGACGCCGGCCGGAACGTGGATCGTGAATTCGACTTTCGTGTCATTGTCACGCACATTGTTCCGCCCTCGACCGTCCGCCCGGCATTCGTTGGGCCGGTTACGGTTTTCGGACGGATACAGCGCGCAGATCGTGACGCCTCCGTCGTGCTCCACCACTTCGATCGTCACGTCCGCCGGGTCGCCTTTGCGCCCCTCTCGCTTGACCGCGCGCACTTGCACCTCACTGCCCTCGGCGAGCATTGCCCGGACGGGACCGTTCACGCC
>JBFJVZ010000182.1:0-14140 GCA_041623895.1 Pirellulaceae bacterium
CGCGGACCGAAGTCTGGCGACTCCGGCTACGACTTTTGAGACAAAGCCTAGCTATAGCTAGTACCAGGACAAATAACCCCCATGGGAGAGTTAGCGAGGGACCTCATTCATCCCTCGCTGACGCGTCGGGTTACCAAAGCCGGCACGCGTCCCGGCTTACAACGGTGAGCCGTGGGCCGTAACGGCACCGGGCTGAATCCCGACAATGCCCAATCTCTACGGGATTCCTCGCACAATGGGCGGTCCAATCAATCGGGTCAACCAAACGGGAAGCCGTTGCCAGATCTGCACCAGTCGTCGTTTGCCCTCGGCATCCGGCCGCATGTCTTCCGGGGATCCCTTGCGAACATAGTATTGCCAGACCGCCGAATGCGGTCGGGCGCCCCACTGTTTCTTGAATCGGTACGTCCCGCTTCCTTCACTGCTGCGGCCGAAATCAAATGTACGACTGCCTCGCGCAATCGCTCGCTGGAGCAGGTGCCAATACATCAGCATGTTTGCGTTGGTGCTGTTGAACTCGCGAAGACAGCTGGCGCTGGGAACTTCGGTGACATCGCCGCCATGCACCAACAGACCGCCGGCGATGGTCCGTCCGTCTTTTCGCACCACGCACAACTCAGCATCACGACCGAACTCGTCCAGAATGCAGCCAAACAGTTTGCGGGGAAAAACCGGTGTTCCCAGGTCACGCATGTTCCGCGCGAAAACCCCGTAGAAGTCCGGCAGGAATTCCGACCTGCCAAACTCCACCGTCAAGTCATAGTCAGCTGACTTTTTGATCTGACTGCGGAGCTTCGACTTGAAGGACGTCATCAGCGCTTCGGCCGACTTCGGAAGTTCAAGCCGCATGTGAACCTTCTCGGTCCGCCGAAAGTTGAAGCGAGGATGGTTGGCGGGCTTTTCATGCCTCAATTCCAGGTAACGGACGTCAAGCCGATCGGCCAGGTCGCAGGCCCTGTCAATCAACAGACTCGCCGCTGAATCGTCCTTCGCCCACACCCCGCCGGTGTTGATGTAAGGAATGCTGACCAGGAATCGTCCAAAGATCGGTCCCGACACCAGCATCAAAGGTAAAACGCCAGTGATCTCATGACCGTTGCAAGATTGAAGCAAATAGGCGCGTTGCCCCAAACCGCTGGCGACACTGCTGATCCACGCTGGCCGATGGCCGCTTAGCCGCGGGTATTCACCGCTGGCGATCGAGGGCCAGGCTGTCGGCCAATCAAGCGTTTCCACTCTATTCACGTTTGTTGACTTGTCCTAAGTGCCGGGCCTAAAGCTTTCGGAACCGATGAGGGACCAGGAATACAGGTCCCAAACCATACGACAGCGGCGGGTTGCGGAGAATCTCCGCCGCGGCAAATCCCCAAGAATCGCGACGTCAGCCCGTCAGACTCGCTGAGCCCGGGTTAAATGCCAGCAGCCTGGGAATTTTGTCGGTTTTCTTTTTGACCGACCGAAATCCTCGACCTACTGTTCCGCGGAAGGTTTACGTATTTGTCGCCATTTGCTGCGCGAATCGCGGGATTCTTTCCCAAAACAATTTGCTTTTCAACTTTTCGTCAATTCAGTCGCATTCCGTCTCGTATTTGGTCGGCTCATCGTTCATCCGTTGATGGTGAGTCCGCCCGCGGACGGAAGCCTACATGGTACTGTCCCATGCGTGATCGTCACGCCCCTATCGACCGAACAACGGGCAATTCATCTTCGTCGCAACCGAAGCGCCCGAATCGCGGCTCGCGGGAGCGAACCGTGATTGACGGAGTTGTCTATAAAATCGCCGATTGCCAGGAGGAACGCGAAGCCGCCTTTCGCCTGATCCATGATGCCTACATGAAGTCGGGTCTGATGGAGCCCAATGCAGCCGGAATGCGCGTTACCCCGCATCACTGCCTGCCAACAACCGATCTGTTTGTTGCCTATCACGGTGACCAACTGATTTACACCATGTCGCTGATCAGCGACGACGCAATGGGGTTGCCGCTGGAACGGGTTTATGAAGGCGAGGTAAACGCTCTTCGTCAATCATCGGGCGACTATCTTGCCGAAGTATCTTGCCTAGCGGCTCGCGAAGGTCATTTTCCGCGGGGCCGCATGTACCAGGTTTTTGTGCGGCTCGCTGGACTGATGGTTCAATCTGCACGGGAGAACGGAGTCGAGCGACTGCTGATCGCGTGTCATCCCAGGCACGCGAGATTCTACAAGAACTTCCTGGGTTTCAAACAATTTGGCGAGCAACTCAATTATTCCGTTGTCAAGAACCATCCGGCTGTTGCCTGCCAACACGACTTCGCGCTCTTGGATTCGGAGCGGTACAAACTGTATGACAAGATTTACGAATACCAGTTTCCGTACTGGGAACTTTATCACCAACCGATGCTGCAAGAGCATCGAGATTATTTCGCTGAGATCACTGAACTATGCAACGCCTTCTTTCCGCTCACCGAAGTGGCCTAGTGGTGCTTCCACTTTGAACTTGAACGAGCGAAAAGGGGTCAGGTACCAATAGCCGCCAGCGGCCCTGCGGGTGCTTCGCACTTTTGGTACCTGACCCCTTTTTCGCATAAACCCAGGGAGCATTTGAGAACGCCATGACGCATCCATTCCGAGTTGTCGCACCGGATCATCATGAGCCCAGCGGTCAGGCCGCCGACGAACGACGGGCCGCCAAACGTTTTCCGACGCCGCATAAAGAATTGCGATTACGCACCACGCGAAAGGCAACGGTAACGGACGAATCGTTCACCGGATATGGATTGTTGGTGGACGATGCACGCGACCTGGCGATGGGTCAGCCAGTCGAACTTGAGGATGGCGATGGGCCGCCGATCGTAGGCATCATCGTGCACTTGACCGCCACCGAGAACGGTCATTGGATGATCGGCGTTCAAATTGACGAATCTCACCTGCCAATTTGAAAACGACCGCACAGCGTTGTTAAATCCCTTCGGGATTCTTGGATCCACGCGCTTCGCTGTTTTTTTAGTGCACCCGCCGCGGTCAATTTCGAGCTGGTTTCAGCAACGAATAGTAGGCGGGTGTAAAACCAAGTGCGATCAGCGTTGCTCCCAAGATGCCTCCAGCGATCACGACCATCATGGGCGGAAAGAAATCGCCCCCCCGCAAGATCAGCGGTAGCACGCCGGCGACAGTTGTCACCGACGTTGCCAGTACATGCCGAGTCGACTGCGCCACGCATTGGTCGATGGTCAGCGAATGCTGCTCGCCAAGTTGACATTCGTTGAGAACAACAATCGAGTCGTTGACGGCCAGGCCCATCATCCCCGCAATGCCGACGATCGCGAAAATCCCGATTGGAAAAGCGAACAGCCACAAGCTAAACAACCCCAGTCCAACGGAGAGCACGGCCACGACGCAAATGATGCCGGCCATGCGAAAGGAGCCGAGCGTCAACACGAGGACGGCAGCCATCAACACGATGATGATGCTTAAATACGCCAGCAGATTTCCAACCGCCGCGTTGCGCTCAGCGCTGATGCCGCCAAAGTCGTATCGGTATCCAATCGGCATCTCAAAGCCTTGCTTGCGCATCAATGCCTTGAATTCTTCTTCGATCACGATTGGAAGTTCCCCGGACTGGACATACGCATAGACGATATTACAGCGAGTGGAATTGCGTCGATACAAACTGAAGATTTGTTGGTCGACGGTCCAATTGGCAACGCTTTCCAGCGACATGATCCGCGGATCAGGATCAGCGGTCACCAGCGGTAGTGAAAGCACCCGTTCTGGATCATTGACTTGATTGTTGGCCAAGCGGACCCGAATCGGAACTTCTTCCATCTCTTCACTTAGCGTTGTCGCGACTTGCCCATCAAGGCAGTCACGTATCTGGCGGGAGATGACTTCGTCGACCAAGCCCGAGTTTTCCACTTCGTTTTGCTGGATATCCAGCCCGAACAAGGGTCCACCAGGATCCAGCGATGACCGGGTGTGAATCACACCCGGGACTTGCATCAACAAACGCTGTGCTTGCTGTCCCAGATCGAACAAGTGGGCGAGGGAAGAGCCGTAGATGCGGAGTTCGATCGGGGCTGGTGCGGGCGGTCCCTGTTCAATCAGCGTTACCACACATTGTGCCTGGCGAAGTTGCTCGTTCAACTCACGCTGGATTTGATGAATTAGATCAAGCGAAACCGTGGGCGTATTCAATTGCACGAGGGCTTGCGCAACGTTGGGTCGATTGTCCTCCAGGGCAACCATGCTGTAGTGCAATTTGGGTGCGCTTCTGCCGACAAAGAGTGCCACCTCCTGAACTTCAGGATGCGCGATTGCGATCTCGCGGGCACGGAGTGCGACTTGCTCGGTTTCAGCCACCGATGCATGAGCGGGCAACCGGACGGTGAAGTAAAAGTGGTCGCGCTCGGCGATCGGAAAAAACTGTTCTTGCAAGGAACCGGCCACACCGAATCCTACCAACGGCACGGTCATCGAGAAAGCGATCAGGAGTGAGGGATAACGCAACACGACTTCCAGAAACCTGCGGTAGCCGCGGGCAATCGGTGTTTCGCCTTCCACCGGCGGCGGATCGACCGGCACGATTCCGCGCGCCGGCCGCAAGCACCAGGCAGCCAAGATGGGAATGATGGTCAGCGAGAGCAGCAGCGACCCAATCAAGCAAGTGATCACCGACCAGCCCAATTGTTCCATGAATTCGCCCACCGGTCCCCCAATCAACAGGATCGGCAAGAACCCCAGGATCGTGGTCACATTCGACCCAACCAGCGGTGTCGTTAGCCGTCGAATGCTCTGCTGAATCGCTTGCACCGCGGGCGCCCCGCTATCGAGGCGACGTTGGATGTCATCGACAACAATGATGGGATTGTCGATCAGCATCCCGAGGGCAAGGATCAGGCCCGCGATCGACATCTGGTGTAAGGAAATTCCAAAAGGAATCATCAAAAAGAAAACGACTCCCATGGTCAGGGGAAGGGCGCAACAGACCGGAATCGCGGCCCGCCATCCCATCACCAAGCAGACCACCACGATCACCAGTAGCATGCCCAACGCGAGGCTTGCATACAAATTTGCGGCTCGTTCGTCAGTGTATTTCTTTTGGTTGAAAAGAATGGTAATCCCCAGTTCCGCGGGCAGTGCCTGCTTGAATTCGTCAAGCACGTCCTGCTGGCGCTTCGTCCAAGCATCGATGGAATAGGCCTCATCCATCCGAGTTGCCACCACGACCGCACGTCGGCCGCGGACATAGGCGGACTCGGCCCGCGGTTCTCGCTCGCCTCGCCGAATGCTTGCCACGTCGCCTAGTTGCAGCTGTCGATTCTCTGTATCGCCACGAAAAAGAAGATGACGAAGCCAGTCCAAGCTATCGACATCTCCGCTCAGGCTGACCGGCATCGTGTGTCCGCCCGCTTGCGCGGTTGCATCGAGTCCCTCGGAATCCCGCGCGCGAATACGCTCGCTGACCTCCTGAATCGTCAGTCTGGTTGCGGCGATCGTCTCCTCGTCCAGCTCGACCAGGACTTCCTCTGCCGGTATTCCGAAGGTTTCGGTGAACCGTGTGCCCTTGATAAAACTCAATCGATTGTCCAGCTCTCGGCCCCAGCGAGCCAACACCCCCGGTTCGACGGGCCGCTTGCTTTGCTCATGCAAGGCGATGACGGTTGAATGCGAACCCCATCTGCGATCGTCGACCAGGATGGGAACGCTGGCACGAGGCGGCAACTGGCCGACCACTTCCGACAGCTGATCTTGGATCCTGGTCCACGACCTGCCAACGTCATTGACCTCATCGGTCAAACGAATGAAGACCAGCGAGACGCCGCGCAGCGAAGAAGATTCGATCGAGGCCACCGTGCCAGCTTCGCGAAGCGTTTGCTCGATCGGTTCCGTCACCAGCGACTCGACCTCCAGCGGTTCGGCGCCGGGTAACTGCGTGGTAACATAACCCCAGCGCACCTGGGACTCGGGATCTTCGCGTGTCGAGCGGGTGCTAAATCCGGCGATACCGCTGACAGCGATCAAGGTCACTGCCAAGATCATCAGCCTCGGATTTTGATAGGCGCGACGGATCATGGTAGGTCATTCACGATGCGTACGATCATTCCGGGAACCACTCGATGGACTCCTTCCGTCATGATGATCGATCGATCAGGCAGTGTCGACGAAACAAATGCCCGCAGACCGTTGGTATGCAGAACGCTGACCTCGACCTTTTGGACCTCGTAAGTGGGAGCTTGCTGTTGGGAATCAATCGGCTGCAGACGATAACAGGACCACAACCCGCGCACGCTCGTGACCAGGGCGGAGAGCGGTACCTCGACGCAGTCGGCTTCGACCCGCTTGTTGACAACCAGGGTGGCCGTTTGTCCCGGCAAAACGATCTCTTTCGACTGATCCTGAAGCGGAATGATGACGTCGACCGTCCGTAGCATGTCATCGACTTCTGAAATCGCACGCATGTTTGAAATCGCGTGCGGATGCTGGTTGATCTGCAGGTGCTTGGCTTTGGCAACCAGCTGCAGATTCTTTCGGGGCACCGAGAATCTGGCTTCCAACTGATTCTGCTCGTTGATCTCGACAACGATTTGACCGGCCGCCAAGGTTACGCCCTCGTCCTGCAGACGCCGGATACAGACACCATCGAAAGGCGCCGACAACACCGATCTTTCGAATTGAACGTCCAACCGCTTCAGTTGTGCCTCAATCGCCGCAACGCGATTTTGTTGGGCCTCGATGTCCTCCTCTCGACTTCCCGTCTCAAACTCCTCCAGCCGTTGTCGCGCTTGTTCCAGGGAGTGCTTGGCCGCCTCATACGAGTAGAAAGCCTGCTCATAGTCCGAACGGGAAATGGCCCTTGATTGATAAACTTTCTCGGCCCGATCTTTTTCTGCCAAGTTGCGGACCAGCTCAACCTCCAACCGCTTCACCTCCGCTCGTGCTGCCGCAATGACTTCGGCACGTTCACCCCGGCGCAACCGATCGAGTATGGACGCTTCGATCTTGCGCTGTGTCAGCAGCACGTTCTTATCGGCTTGCAATGCCGCTGTATCCAACCGAGCCAGGGGCTGCCCGGCCGCGACCGAACCACCTTCGTCGACCAACACTTCTTCCAACTTGCCGGCAAGCTCGAAGGACAAGGCGGCACGCCGCGCCGGTTCAATCCGTCCGTAGTAGGTGAGCGGGTAGGAGAACGACGACTGGCGACGAACCTCCGCAGCGGAAACCGGTATGATCGGTACCTTTCTGGGTTGTTGGCTGAGATCCTGCTCGCAACCGGCTATGAGGATTGCCGATGCAGCAAGGGCAACCTGAATGGTGGTACGTGTACAGGAGATCATGTCACCGCATTCTGCGCGACTTATTGAAACCACGAGTTTTGAGTGGTCGGCGCAACTCTGGCCACGACGACGGTAAATCGGGCAACGGGAAAAGGAATGCAAGGCAAAAAAGCGGGATCTATACGATGACTCAAATGCTTGCCTTTGTCTCGTCCTGAGACGCTGACTTTTCCGGTTTTAATGGTCTTTCGGTCAAGTTGCCGGCCCTGATAGGACGAACCTCAGTTCTGAGGTCTTTTCCCGCGCAAGATCGGCGGACGAAGAGTGGCATCGGGGCTGCTTTTGGGTTGCGCGGAGAGAACAAACAATTATGGATCAAATCCTTCGATTTCCCGATCCAGATTCGTCCGGGCGAACGGCCAGGGGATCTTCCGGACCGCGAATCCTTTCGATCGATCGAATCGACTACCGAACCGCCAGATCTCGCGCAGATCTGGCGGGTGCCTTTCGGCTGCTGCAACAACGCTATGCGGCGGTCGGATTGTCGTGCCAAGATGCTCCAGACATGCGGGTCTTGCCGTACCACCTGTGGGATCAGACCCAGGTATTCGTGGCCCTCAAACGGGGCGAGGTGATTGGCAGTGTGAGCTTGGTGCGAGACGGCAAGCACGGAATTCCGATGGAATCCACCTACGCAAGTGCAGTCGCCGCGTTACGCGGTCAGGGTCTTCGAGTAGGCGAGGTCGGCTCGCTGACGGTCGAGTCATCCGGTGCTGAGTCTTCGGGCGAACTCTTTCGTGGGCTGACACGATTGATGCTGTTCCAAGCCCGGTACCTGGGCTTGGATAACGTGCTTGCCGTCGTTCATCCGCGTCACGCGAAGTTTTACCAGTTGGCAATGGGCTTTGAGCGAATTGGTGGTGTGTCGCAGTACGACCAGGTTGGTGGTCAGCCGGGGATCGCCATTCTGGGCAGCGTCAATGATCGCTTGAGCTACGGTCCGCGCTGGCGAAGTAACTACTTTGATGGGACGTACACAGACGCGGAACTGAAGCCCCGCCCGATGAGCGCGGCCGATCGCGATTTCTTTCGGCACTATCTTACCCAGAACGAACCGATCCGCAGACGGCGAGCAGGTTAGTGCTCTGGTCCAGCTAGATTTTCGGGTAGCCGGACTTCAGGGAATCGCCGAACGACCCGAATTCTGGCGAATCCGGCTACCCAGCTACGCACGAGAACCTAATTCTTCGCTAAACCAAACTACTAGTGCTGGAATTTGGAAATAACCTTGATCATGACGATAGCCCATTGGTAACCCGAAGCGTGAGCGAGGCGACAAATCACGCAATTCCCTCGCTCACGCTTCGGGTTACCAGGTAAACGGCAAATACGAATCCCGCCACTAGTGCGTGCCACAAGTTGCTGCTCAAGTAACGGAATTCGCCAGAATTTCGACAGCTACCGAGAATCGTTGAAAGTCTGGGCGACTTCCGCTATTCCTACTCCAACGTGCGAATGTTGCCGTTGAGACCGTGGCAGTTGCTATATCTGTCACAATCGTTACAGCGGTTCCAGCCGATTCATTTGCCAAAGTGAAAGGGTGTTTCTGAAGCGACCATCTTACGAAGCAGCTGGGACGGTGAGAGGTGTAACGTAGGTTTTGATGGCGAGCAAAGGATGAGAGTTGGGGATTTCACTCCCATCCGGAGCATTGAAATCCTCGTTATCAGACTTCACCATGTTTTTGTCGGTTGCCAGCCAACGCACTGCAGAGACCGTTGCTGGGCAAATCACGCTCTCGCTGGCGCGATCACGGATGGAGCTGGAAGAGGCGTTTGCGTTGCTTTATCGCTCGTATCTGCGAGCTGGACTGGATGTGCCTAATGCGTCCGAAATGCGATTGACACCGTACCACCTGCTATCCACAACGGAAGTCTTCCAGGCAAAATTATCTGGCGTCACTATTTCAACCGCTTCGCTGATGCTGAACGGCCCATTGGGGCTACCAGCGGATTCGATTTACGGCAATGAGATCCAAGAATTACAAGAACGGGGCTTGCGCGTGGCGGAAGTGGGTTGCTTTGCCGACCGGCGCGCTTCGCCGGTACGGTTCATTCAAATGTTTCGCCAACTCTCAACGCTGATCGCTCAGGCTGCCGCTTTCCGAGGATGCAACGGATTGATCGCTGCGACGCATCCGAGACACGCCCGGTTTTACATCCGAAACCTCGGTTTTGAGCAATTTGGAGAGATTCGTGATTGTCCCTATGCGGAGGGGAACCCGGCGGTTGCCTTGTTACTGGACTTTGAAAAGCAAAAGGGTACGGAGGTGCATGAGCATCTTTTCGGAAAAAAGTACACGCCAAGGGAGCTGAAACCGTTCCAGTGGGATGATGACACGACACAGTACTTTTCATCGATTTTGACAAAGATTCGTGCTCAGACCACCGGCCACGGAGTACCGGTCGTCGTGGCTGGCAGCTCAGGCGGTTCGATCCAGCCGTTGGCCGACCAGACCGAAACTTCGTGACGCTATATGCGTCCGTTGCTTCGCAGATCAAGAAGTGCGGCACACAATGAGTTGGTCGTAACCCAGCCAGTATCAGCGGAGCCGTTATTCAAATGGCGCGTCTTCCTAACGAGACTCACATGTTCGAGATTTCGCGAGATTGATCACCAACTCGATAGCTGACGGGGCCCAGCTCTTTCTGCAGACGCGCTTTCTCTGCGGCCTCCTGTCGATTAGCGGCATCCAACTTGTCGAGAATCTTGTGAACGTGGTTCTTGACTGTAAACAGCGAGATGCACAGCTGCGAGGCAATTTCCTTATTGCTCATGCGCCTGTCGATCAAGCACAGCACCTCTTGCTCTCGCGCGGTCAACCGTCTTTCTTTCGGCACATCAGGCAGCTGCCAAATCGGCTTCTCATGGAGCTGGGAAAGCTCTGCAAACATAGTCGCCACAATATCCGGACAACAGAACGTCTCGCCACGCCAAACCTTGGTGATCGCAGTATCTAAATCTTCCAGTGAAGACCGTTCCAATACACAACCATGTGCCCCTGCGGCAATGCACTCGACCAACCGCTCATGGTCGTCTGGAACCAAAACCAGCACCTTCGTTTCCGACTGGCGATCTTTGATGGCGCGGGCGATTTCGATGGCTCGATTCTCGGGCAGGTTCAAATCCAGTAGCACCACATCCGCAGGATGACACAGTAATTCATCGATGCCTTCGCGTTCTAAATGGTCGACCGATTGCGCATGGTATCTGCGATCGTTGGTAAAGACGTTGACTAAACAGTCGCGAAACAGGCCGTTCCGGTGAAATACAAGAAGACGTTTTCTGTTGTCCATTTATAACCCAAAGAGTAGGACTATCGATCCAATCTAGCTCGCGTAATCGAAGCAATTTGGCCGTATTGATTGCTTGCTGTCGGCGTGTGATTTTTCGTTAGTTGATGCCCAGAGATGCGGCCGAGCAAAAGCGGGCAAACAAATGAGATGAGATGAAATCTCGTGAGGAGGAATAGCTTCGCCGAAATTATAGCGAGTTTATTGGGGCTGCCTAGGAAAAAGAGGTGTTCTACGGGGTTTTGCGACCCCCCCGCTATGAACGGCAGTGTTTAGATACGCCGGTCGCCTGAAAATTCCCTGTTATGCGTTGGCTTTTAAGGGAATCCAGGCTTTTGAGCGTGTCCAATCGCCAGGCATCTGCAGTCGCATCTTGATCTTCTGCGCCAAAGTTGCTGCTTTGTCACAACCAAGTAAGAATTCGCGGTACTCCGGGACTTTCGGCAATTCACCAGTGGTTGGGTCCAGCGAAGAATTAGGTTCTCGATCGTAGCTGGGGTGGCCGGACTTCAGTGAATGGCCGGACCCGAATTCTGGCAAACCGGCTACCCGAAAATTTAGCTGTGTACCACGAACAGGCGTCAGACCTATCAGACCCCAATAATGCAAAACACCCTGCAGACCGCTGGCGGCTGACTTCACGGGTAAGCACCGCTAATCACGATTCGCCTGAAGAGCAACAGTTCCATCTTCGCGTCTGCAAGCTTTTCTTTTTGCGTCCAGGTCATCTTTACGCTTTTGATGCCATGTTGGTGTGATTGGATTCACGATCAAGATGGTCCAGAGAACTAGTTCTCTTAGCCACATCGCAGATTTGTAACAGACGGCAAGTGTGAGGAATCTGCCCCTTAAAGTGAGCTGAGGGGAGTTTGGGCATCTTCATCAAAACTGGTCGCGCGCGCAAGCCGATCGCCTACTGAACTTGCCCCCAGAATCGAGCGGGGCCGGTTGTCGCAGCCCAAACAAATGGATCTAGCTCACGCATGCGAAAGCACCTCAGTGCTTTTTTGATGCTTTTTTGAATCTAAACGATTCAGGCTTTGTCCGATCGATCATCACAAACTGTTCGCCGTCATCACAGATGCGTTAATCAACAAATCGAATTCATTAACTGGAACGGCAATCAATGAACTCAACTGTAGTACTGACGATCGAGCATCAGTTGCATGCTCAGCTCTTGAAACATGCACTGGCGAATTGCCCTGACATCGAGTTGGTCGGCGAGGCGACGGGATTGATCGAATCAATGATGCTGATCGATGCCAAGAAGCCTGACGTCTGGATTCATTCTTGGGCTGAATGCCCCCAAGTTTCAGCGGCGCTATCGCAGATTTATTCGCGCGATCCCAACCTGACCGTGATCCGGTTCAATCCCGACGAACCGGCTGGCTTCATCCAGATGCGTGTCAATTCGTTACCGGAACTGCTGCGACTCGCGGCCGAAACCAGACATCTGCTGAAGTCGGCGTGATCTGTTGCTGCTGCCATTAGCAGAGATCGCATTCCACCACACACAACCATTCACATCGCCCTCTTTTTTACCGCCATTCGCTGGAGATTTATCATGAATGCTCTCGTTCACACATCCATCGATCCGTCCAATCGTGTTGCAAATATAAAAAATACGCGTGTCCCATCGCTTCGGCTCGATACAACGCCGCTGATGAGAAGTTCCGATGCCGATCGGGATGGGGATGGCTTGATCATGAAGGTGTCCGAAACGAGAGCCGAACGCGCAGCCGCCTTTCGATTGGTGCATCGAGAATATCGGCGATCCGGTCTAACATCGGAAAACGCGATGCGGATGCGGGTGATGAAGCATCATTTACTTGAAACCACAGAGGTGCTGGTCGCAAAACGAAACAACGATGTCGAATTCACGGTCAGTCTTGTCCGTGATGGCCGCTACGGTTTGCCGGCGGAATCTTTGTTCATGGACGAAATAGCCGCCATGCGATCGGCGGGTGTCTCCTTGGCCGAAGTTTCTTGCGTGGCAAGTTGTTGTGAAGGAGATGAGAAAAAGCGATTTGAGCTTTTTGTCAAAATGATTTCTTTAACAATCCACGCCGCAAGGCATCGCGGAGTTGACCGTCTGCTACTGGCCGTTCATCCCCGACATGCCAAAGTTTACAAGCGGTTGTTTGGTTGCGTGGTGTGCACCGACGTCAAAGAGTACGAGGCCGTGCAAGGGAACCCTGCCGTGCTGTGCATGCACGACTTCGCCAAACTCGATGAGACCCGATATCCGCTTTACAAACGCATCTATGGGGAGAAGTTTGAGCCCTGGCATTTGAATGGGACGCTCATGTCCTCTGATGAAAAGAGATTCCTCGAGCGCGCAATCGAGTACGATAGTCCTCAAGTCCTGCCGATGGCCGCGTAACGCGGACGGATAAGCCGCGGAGCGGCGTCAGGATAAAGCCTGGGGCGCCAGCCCCAGGGAACGAAAACATTCACATCCGATAAGCCGCGGAGCGGCGACAGCAGATGCACGACGGTCTAACGGCAGACAATCGACACACAATAATGTGATCGTGCAATATGCGACGTGCTGTCGCTGTTCCGCAGCTTGCAAATGTTGCATTGCTTCCTGGGGCTGGCGCCCCAGGCTTTACGCTGTTGCCGCTCCGCGGCTAAACGGATTTGCCATGTGCCCGTGACTGGGACTCGCGCCCCCAGGTGATAGGCCTCTACTTTCAGCCGTCAAGGACCTGATTGCCGTTACAGTCCGCATAACGTTGCCTTGCGGGTCCGATTCAGATTGAATTGAACTCAGGCCGAGGATCAGAGAACTGCCGATGACCTATTTTTCAATGGTTTTTTACACTGTTGGGGATTTTCATGCGCAGGGTGGTTGTCACAGGCTTGGGAGCGGTTGCTCCGACCGGCAAAAACGTCAAAGCGGCGTGGCGGCAGGCTGTCGCTGGCCAGTCAGCGATCAAACGGATTGCCCGGTTCGAAACCGAAACGCTGCCAGTCAGCATCGCTGGAGAAATCAGCGACTTTGACGCGAGAAGTGTCATGGACGCAAAGACAGCGCGTCAGACATCACGCTTCGTTCAATTCGCGGCAGTAGCAGCTGACGAAGCGCTTCGGGATGCCAATTACGATGACACGCTCAGCCAGGATTGCGGGTGTTTGATTGGCGTTGCCATCGGAGGTCTGGGTGAGATCGAGGAAAGCTCGTGTTTGTTGGCCGAACGCGGCGCATCGAGGATTTCTCCGTTCACGTTGCCGTACGCGATACCCAACATGGCGTCCGGATTTGTCGCCATCCAGCACAAGCTGCGAGGTCCCAACTTTTCTGTCGCTACTGCGTGTGCCAGTGGAACGCATGGAATCGGTGAAGCGGCTCGACTGATTCGCGATGGTGAAACCGTGATGATGCTGGCCGGAGGCGCTGAGGCGGCGATCTGTCCGCTCTCGATCGCGTCGTTTGCCAAGATGAAAGCGCTGAGCCGCAGGAATGACGAGCCGGAATTAGCTTCACGTCCGTTTGATCAGCATCGTGATGGATTTGTGATGGGGGAA
>JBFJVZ010000183.1:0-14082 GCA_041623895.1 Pirellulaceae bacterium
GAGCGAACGACGACTTTCATGAATTCACAGCCAGCACACGAAGGCGGGGGCGAACCCCGAGCAGTTCGGGCGAATCCCGGGCAGATCACGAGTTAAACAGTGCCAGGCACTCGCGGACGTGTTGTTGATCGATCAGAGCAACAACCACATCGCCGTGCTGCAGTTGATCGTCGGCCGTGGGAACGCGGACAAATCCGTCTCGCTGAATCGCCGCGATCAAACAACGGCCGGCTAGGGGCAATTCGGCCAGCGTGGCTCCGGTGACGCGGGTGTCTTTGACAACCTCGAGTTCGTAAAGTCCGATCGTGCCGTTGGGGATGCGGCTTTGGCTGATCACAGCTCCTTCGTTCAAGAAGCCCAGGATCTGTCGGGCTACCACGTCACGTTTACTGACAGCCTTATCGATCCCCAGTTTTCCCACGACGTTCGCGTAATCGGGGCGGCCGACAACGGCCATCACGCGTGATGCCCCCAATTCGCGGGCTTCGACACCTGCCATGATGTTGTTTTCGTCGCTGCCGGTGCAGGCGATGAAGTAGTCAACCGTTCCTCCTCCTTCGTCTTCCAGCACGCTGCGGCGATTTGCGTTTGCGTTGACGACGGTGACGTTGGGCAGTCGCTTTGCCATCAATTCACATCGCGCCTGATCTCGATCCAGCAAGACGATGCGGTAGTCCTCCGAATTCAGCACGCGGGCAACGTGATAACCGGTCTCTCCACCGCCCGCGATCATCACGCGTCTTGACATCGCTTTGGCACCGGATTGAAAAAACGTGGCGCGCGCCTTGGCCACCGCTTCGGGCATGCCCACCAGGCTGACCCGGTCTCCTGCGTGCAGTTCATCTTCGCCGCTGGCAATCCACATCCGGCCTTCGCGCGAGATCGATCCGATGCGGACATTCCTGGGGACTTTCAAATCCCGCAGCCGTTTACCGGTCGCCTGGGCTTTACTGTCAACATCCAGTTCATACGCTTCCAACTGCCCGCGGGCAAAGTGCTCTAACGGAATGGAATCCGGATCACGGATGGCCCGCGCCAGTTCCAGCGCTGAAAGCAATTCCAGACTCAAAAGTGAATCGATGTTGAAATGTCTTTCGTAATCGAAAGTACTCAAGTCGCCAAAGGCCGGCGCGTAAACCCTGGCGATGGCGCGACGAGCACCCAGTCCCTTGGCCATGCTGGCGGCAACGATATTGACTTCGTCGTCGCCGGTAACTGCCAGACAAACGTCGGCGCTGAGCACGTCGGCTTGAAATAAGACCGTGCTTTGCGAAGCACTGCCAACAATCGCGCGGACGTCCAACTCACTGTTGATTCGTCTGACGTTTTCCGGATTGTTGTCCACGACCGTGACGCTGTGGCCTTTGCGGCACAGGATGTCTGCCACCCAGCGACCAACCGTTCCCGCTCCTAAGGTCAGAACGCGCATACCGAATCTTTAAAGTAAACCGGGTGTTGTCCCGGTGATCTGAAAGGCCGGGACAAGTCCCGACTCAAGTCTGTTATGCCCGCGATAGCTTAAATCAGCCATTCGACGACGACGAGGATGGCAAAGATGATTCCCATGAATCCGGTGATCCACCTGGCCGTATGAGCAGAGTGTTTCAGGATCAGTGAAGTGTCTTCGTGGCGAGTGGCCCCGAATACCAACGAGATCGTGATGATCAAAGGTACGTAGTAAAGCAAGTAAGTGGGCGATATCGATAACATAAAACTCTCTTCATTCAGCCATTTTGGGCCGCTCATTTTGGACCGCTGACCGTGCTGCGGGAACCGGCTTGCGCCCGCCCGCTTTTGATCAGGTGGCCCCCGCTATTGATCAGGTGGCCCGTCAGGTGGCTCAGAGTCTTTGTCGCCCCCGCCTTTGTCAGCATCTTCCGGGTCTTTGCGTTTCCCACTGATCGGCACCGCCAGAGGCCCCGCATAGGCATCGTAGATAACCAAAATATTCAGTAAGCCCGCTATCATCGTGTACCACGTGCCCATTTCGTAGCCGGCCCCATGGATGGCAAACCAAGCCGACACCTCATCGGTGCGATCCTCAATCACTGGCCGATGCGGCGGCGCCATGAATCCGCCCCACAGCGGTTGGTAGCCCGGACTGGTCGCACCGCGTTGATCGGTAAATTTTTGCATGCGGTTGCTTTGCACCAAGGCGGGAAGTGCAGCGGCCCCAACACCTGCCTGCAACAAGTAATGCCAGCGTTTGTCCCCGGGTTGCCATGACGCGTACACGACGTGGCCGCCACCGAGCGCGAACCCGAGCATCCAGGTCGACAAGATGCAAACCATGAACAAACTGCCCTTGGCGTAGCGGCGTTGATAAAGGTGTCCCGCACCGGGCAATAGCCAGGCCAAAAACGCCGCAAGAGGTCGATGACGCAGATCGACACGGATCTCGTCGACTTCGATTACGTTGGGATCATGCGGCATGAGCTGGTCGTTGGTTGTAAGCAATCAATTCGGTTTGCCAGTATTCTGAAGAAAACTTCCCCACGCCGCTATAGATGAAGCCGGATCCGAGATCGTGTAAGCCGGGAGCGTCGCCCCTTCGATGGTGAAAACATCGTGGTCTGGGGTGTTGGTCTGGAGTGTTGCTGGCCAATAACGAGCATGCGTTGGCTGCCTCGATAACAACATGAGTTTCATGGGAGGCCGAGACTCCCGCCGAGCCAAAGCGTCGGAAAACGGGTTGCGGCTCCGCTCCCAGCGTTGCCCTCGACGGTTGGCTTGTCTCCTTGTCCCCCCCACACGTGATCGAAAAACGCTCAGCCACTTGTGGCCCGGTTCAGCCGCCAAGCTGTCGCCAAAAAAACAAATTTCGGAGGGATCCGGGCAGAAACCTTTCGCATGCCCCCGATCAGTCCCACTTGACGCGATTTGGCGAGATCTTCTAAAGCCAATGATCGAGCAGCCGACTGCTCACTGTCGATTCCTAAATTCTGCGTGGCGATTGATATGGTCAGAACCGGTTTTGTCCTCGTTTTGGTGACTTTTGCGTTTTGTTCTGGTTGCGGTAAGAGCGAGCCGGTTGCTGACAACGTCCCACCAGTAACCAAGCCATCGCTGCACGAGATTTCGCCAGCGGAGATCGTGAGTCAGTTTTTGGATCGCGTGCGCCGCGGTGGCGAAGATTCCGGCGCCGGGGATTTGCTGACCCAAAAGGCCCAGTCTGAACTGGCCCGCATCGGTCGTACTGTTCAACCCATCGGCTCTCCTGATGCCAGTTTCAAGGTGACCCGCAGCGAGCAAGTTCCTGGTGAAGAGCGAGCCAGATTGGTCCAAAGCATCTGGTCGGAACCCAATGGCGACGGCACGCAAAGCAGCTATGAGGTCGTCTGGGCGATGCAACGCGAGCAGGTGGGATGGCGGATTTCGGGCTTGGCGATGCAATTGGAGCAAGGCCAGGAGCCGATGATCATCAACTTTGAAGACGGCGAATTGATGGCAAGGCTTTTAGCTGAGCAACCAACTGGTGAATCCCAGGACAATCCGTCGCAGGCATCGACACCGCCGGGCCACTCTTTACGCTAACACAGCGTTAATCCTCATCAGAGGGGATTGCGCATCTGTAGCACCTTAGCGTTCTTATTGCGGCTTTCTCAGCGGCAAAATAAGCATCGTTATCGCCCAGGGTGTTCGTTTGAACACCTAGAGCGAGATCCGGATGAAGGTGGCCGGTAAACCGTTGAGATCGGAAAATCATGGAAAAAATAGTGGTTACCTCCGATTGACAGCTGTTCGCCCAAGGTTACTGTATCGTCGAAATTGCGTGAGCCGCAAAGACTTCGTAACTTTCCTATCTTGTGTCTTTGCTGCTTGCGGCAGCTTCGCGGACGTCTGCGAGGCTCAAACCGAAGTTGATCGAGTTTGTTGTTGGCAGTGTTCGCCAACACTCGGTGGCGCGGTTAGAGGGCTTTGGATGAGTCCTAGAAACCTGATGTGCGAAATCGGATCGCACACACTCCGAAATCTTGGGAGAATTCGATGAATCGGACTGTGGTGGGCGGCATCGCCGCATTCGCACTAGTGATTGGTGCGAGCCTAATGTTGACTGAAACGACTGCACATGCAGGAAGCTGTGGCGGTGGTGGATTGCTTGCAAAGTTGCACGCAAACAAGGCCTGCGGCGGCGGCGGCGGCGGACTGCTGGCGAAGCTGAAGGCAAAGCGCGCTGCGAAATGCAGTGAGCCGGAACCCGCTCCCTGTTGTGAGCCCGCTCCTGCACCCAGCTGTGGTGGCAAGCGAGTTGGCTTGCTGGCAAAGCTGAAGGCGCGTCGAGCCGCCAAGAAGTGTGATGCACCGGATCCATGCTGCCCGGCTCCCGCACCTTGTTGCGAGCCAGCTCCCGCTCCTTGTTGCGAGCCAGCTCCCGCACCTTGCTGTGCTCCGGCGCCGGCACCTTGCTGTGCTCCAGCTCCCGCACCTTGCTGTGCTCCAGCTCCCGCACCTTGTTGTGCTGGAGCTCCGGTTGCAGGCGCAGCTTGCTGTGGTGATGCAGCGGTTGCCCACGGTAGCGAAGGCTTCGACCTTGCTCCGGGCGAAACCTTGGTTCCTGGCAGCGTGAAAACGGTCGAAGGCTCGGCGAGCAGCAGCGATGGAGAGATCCCCGCACCTAAAGCTGACGCGGGCGATGCACCTCCGGCTCCAACACCCGATCCCGGCGTCTAATCGCCTGATCGCGATACCATTCGTAAAAAAATGATTCTTGCCCCATCGATGACAACTCGGTGGGGTTTTTTTTTGATACTAGCTGATGCTCTCTGCCAGCGTCTCGGCGACATCGGGGCGTAAGCGGCTGACGTCATTGGCGTCGTCGGCGTCGTCAGGCTTGACGAACAGATGTTGGCTTTGATCGGCTTGCCGAACCAAAAACCAGCGGGACGTTGTCACGGCGGCTTCCTTGTCGCCCCGTGTTACCAGTTGCGGATCATACTCTGTATCCTGCCGGATCCAGGCTTCTGGGCTGCAGCCCAGCAACTTTCCGTCAGCCAATTGCGTGATCAGCTCGGGCACGATGTCGGAACTGGTCATCCGCGGCCATCGCAAGGGGCCTGCCATGTTGACGATCAACGGCACTCGCGCGTGACAGCTCCGCAGCGGACCAGCGCGATGCCCGATCCAACCGTTTTGGCCAAAGCTGAAACCACTGGTTCCCGCCACGATCACAAGCGTGTCACGGTCAGCGATCGACTGCAACAACACCGCGATCAATTCGTCGATCAGTTGTATCTGGCAGCCATAGGTCGCCATCCACGACGTCACCAAGTCGGGATGCGTGTCTTTCGTGAGCTTGATGTTAGGTGGCGTGGTTTGTGAAAAAACGTTAGGGATGGTTTCGATGTCCCCGGTTTCCATTTGCTCGTCATCGAAGTCGCCGTGATCATAAAAACCGGCGTCGAAACGATCTCGCGGAGCATCCCAGCAGGTAGTTAAAAATCGGCTATGCAACCATAACAAACTCCATGGATCTGATTGCAGACCACGATCGATCGCGGCGGCGACAAGCTGCCCAAAAGCGGTCTGTTCGATCTGATCGGTAACGTGATCGGCGGGCTCGTCCCCTGCATCAATCAAGGAAGTCTGATCAAACAAGTCATCCGCGCCGAGCTGAATCAATTGGTGATCGTCGCAAATCAAATCCACGCGTCCCACATCACGATACGGCCGCAAGCTGTGGAGGCTGTCGGCAGACAACCAACGGGTCATCACCTGCCTGGGATCGTTGCTGGGTGTGATGCAGCGATCCCAGACGCAGCCGACACTTGCCAGCGAATCGATCATGGGAGTCGCATTCCACGACGATCCATAACAACCCAGCGCAGCGGTCGCCAATCCATCCAGGGTGATGACAATCAATTTAGGTGCGTTCACGGCGTCGGTCGGATAGCGGAGTGTGGGAAACAACGAGTCAACTTACACTCTTTCCCAGGGCTTAAGGTCGCGCGGTTTTGGAGTTTTCGATAATGCAGCGGTTTACGTGAATCACTCTCCCTTTCGGGAGATTCGGGCATTGGTGTCTACACAAGTCCAAAAGCTCCAATCCGCAGGAAGCAATGAAGAGAACCTGGGGCTGCGATTGACTCGCTGAAGCTCGCCAATCTGACCCCAGGCTTCGTTGTTAAACCGCTTCGCGGTAACAAAATCCATATCACCGACTTTACAAGCTATCCCAAGTCCGAAGGACTTTCACAACAAAGCCCAGGGTCGCGCAGCGCACACCCTGGGTGTCGAAGGGAAATTGCGCCGTGGACCCTGAATGGGTCCGACAAAACCGGATTGTGAAACCCCTTCAGGGTTTATGTTTGAATCTGAAATCGTGACCTAGGGTGCGGAAACGGAGAACGATTCCAGGATGTCCGAGCTTGACGCTTTCTACAGCGCCATGGGTCACACCTTGGCAAGCGATCCCCATCCGTTGGACGAGTTGCTACCGATCTGGCGTTAAGAATAATCGCGCACACGTAGCTGGATTCGCCAGACTTCAGGTTCTCCAAGACGCGGACCGAAGTTTGGCGACTCCGGCTACCTCTTTTGAAACAAAGCCTGCACCAAGCGCCAGCGAGTGAATTCCGGACGGTCGGGATGTGGCAACGCAGGATTCACTCGCTTGTAGGCCAGGACTTGCTTGTCCTGGCCTACCTCAGGCAGCACTAAGAGGGCTCGCGATCGACCACCACGCCACAACGCTGCTCGACAATTTCAAAGTGATGCCGAAGATGACCGGCGGCGATCCAGGCGAGCGCCCGCACGGTCACGTGTTGCCCATCGCAAATCGCGGCGCGGTCCCAAGCAGCAGGCACCAGCCGTCTGAGTAACATCAGATTTGCCTGCCGCAAAGCTCCCAATTCGGTCACGACGTGCACAAAATTGCCCAACCCAAAGCGGCTGTCGGCATACGCATTTTCATCCCAGCCTGGTAATTCTGTTTCGTCACCTGCGGCCAGCCGCATCATCCGGTAACCAAAGACCCGCTCGGCATTGGCGCAGTGTTCAAAGACTTGCCGAATCGTCCAGCGGTAGGGCGCATGAATACGGTCAACTTGCTCGGTACTCAAACTGCTTGCCAGCTCGCAAACCCAATGCTGTTGTCCAGCAAGAATCTTGACGATGCACTCCCCGCCGACTTGGCGGATCAGTTCGTGGTGGTACTCGGCAGTGTACTCGTCGCGACGGGGTCGACGGCTAGCGATTCGGTTCATGCGGAGATGTTAGACCATTTCTTTTAGCAACATTGCTGTCTTGGTGATCGACTCGGCATCGATGGTATGCGGGCCCATGAAGGGATGGAACTCGGCATCGACTCCGGCTTCGGCGATCAATTCTCGCAGACGCTCCGCACTGCTGTACGGCAAGATCGGATCGATCATGCCGTGCGATTGATAAACCCGCGTATGCGCCAATCGGGATGACAAGTGTGCTTGCCACTTCGACTGGCAGACGACCGTACCGGAAAACAGGAACAACAGCTTTGGCGGATCGATGTCTGCCCGCAGCGACGTGTCCAAGGTCAACATTGCTCCTTGGGAAAATCCACCCAAAACCATCGCCGCCGATCCGCCGTTACATTCTGCTTTGATTTCGCTGATCGCGCCACATAGCAATTCACGAGCTTCATCCAGCCCGGGCGGTTCTTTGTCGTGCAATTCGTCAAAACTATTCGCCTGCGCCGCTGCGGCCAGCGCCGCCATATTGATCGGCCACCAGGCACGGCCATCCGGCATTCCCAGTTCAGCCAAGGTATGCGGTGCGGCAGGGAATACAAAACGAAACTCAGCGGCCGTCTGACCCAGCAAACTGATCCACTCGGGAGCGATCCCAGCCAGATCATGACCCGGCGCTCCGTAACCATGGCACAGCACCACGGGAATCGTAGGTGATGGACCACCATCGACGACAATGCAATCCAGAGCCCCGTAGCGGGCTTGGCGAGGTTGAAGCATTAGAGTTCGGATCCGATCAGGTACGTTCAGCTGGTCACCGTGTTATCGCGAAGCCAGACCTGGCAAAGCGCACGCGGCCGTAAACGATAGAAGAAATGTTGCCCAAACGAAACCAACCGCGTTTTGACCCGGCACCGTCCACTTTTCGGGACCGTTGGGCGTTAGCGCACCGTGCTTACGGCAGAAACCGGATGCTAACCAGAGCGTGCGGCTGAAGAAGCCGGCGACCGGGCCGCAGGCCCAGCAGTTTGCTTAGCCCGGTCTGTGCTATGTAAATTGCCGCCCACTGCGGGGCTACTAAGCCGGACGCTCGCATGCCGGTTGATGGTGCCAACGCCAATCATTAATTTGGACAAACCACACCCTCGCCCAGTACTTTTCGAGCACGAATCACTCCTCTGAGCCTGACATCCCCAACTGCCGCATTTTTCGGTACAGATTGGATCGGTGCAAGCCCAGGCGGGTGGCCGCGTCGGTCATGTTGCCTTGACAAGCCTGAATCGCCGCCTCGATGTGAGTCGCTTGAAACTCCCGCGTGGCGTCAGCCAAAACGGGGGCAAAGCCGGCAGCCGCACGGGTGCCCGAGGAGACTCGTGCCGCCGGCGAGTTTGCCAGCATCAAGTCATCGGCGCTGATCGAATCACCACCACACAAATAACAAACGCGTTCGATCGTGTTTCGCAGTTCACGAATGTTGCCCGGCCAAGAGTGCGCCAGCAATGCCTGGCGTGCGGACGGCTCGAGCAGGGGTACCTGGCGGCCGATCTGGTAGCAGAATTCGCTGAAGAAATGATCGGCCAGTTTAAGAGCATCATCACCGCGCTGGGACAGCGGCGGCAGTGTTAGCGAGACTACATTCAGCCGGAAGTACAGGTCCTCGCGAAAACGCTTTTCCGCGATCAGTTGTTCCAAAGGTTGATTTGTCGCCGCGATCACGCGTACATCAACGGGAATCGTTTGCGAACCGCCCACACGAACCACGACTTTTTCTTCCAAAACGCGAAGCAGTTTCGCCTGGCCAGCGGGGCTCATGTCGCCGACTTCGTCCAGGAAGAGAGTGCCGCCGCCGGCCAATTCAAACTTTCCCGCACGAGTTTGATTGGCATCGGTAAAGGCTCCTTTCTCGTGCCCGAAAAGTTCACTCTCCAACAGCGATTCCACCAGCGCGGCACAGTTGACGGCGATGAAAGGTCCGTTTCGCCGGCCGCTGTGATAGTGGATATGCCTGGCCAGCACTTCTTTGCCAGTTCCGTTTTGGCCCAAGACCAAGACGCTCAAATCGGTCTTAGCGACCTTGTCGGCGCTATCGCGGACCGCCTGCACGGCCGGATGATTGCCGATCAGTTTTGTCGCCGAGGCAGCGTCATCGACCAATCGATCGCGGGACGCTGTCAGCGATTTGCGTGTTCGCAGCGCTTCGATCGCGACCGCCGCGTGCGTCGCCAGATCGCCAAGCATGGCTGCATCAAACGCATCGAATGCCCCATGATCGCTGTTGATCGCCTCGAACACACCAATCAACTCGTCCCGGTTTCCGTACATCGGCACAGCGACAAGCGATTTGGTTTCAAATTCCAAGGATCGATCGACGGCGCGGTTGACACGCTGTTCGTCGTCGCTGCCGGAATTCCAAATCTTTGCCTCGGCTGTCCGCAACACTTCGCCGACCACGCCGGCGTCGTCGTCGACTTCCAGCGGCCTGCCTTCGATCCCCAGAGCGGGTCGTCCGATCAACTTGCGACGGCGACGATCCCACAGAAAGATACTGGCTCGTTCGCACCCCAGCAGCCGCGTTGCGGTGTCGGCGATCTTCATCAGTAACGCATCGTCATCGTCCAACCGCAACCACTCCGCGGCCGCCTTCAAGACGGCCGAAAGTTGCTCGATCCGCCGCGTGTGCCGGTCTCGTGTTTCGATTCGCTGTAGCGCAGCCGCCAACAGGAAGGCAAAACGTTGGAGACGCTGCAGTCGCGCCTGCGACTGCTCGATCGCCAGTTGCTCGCCGCGCGTCAGCCGAATCACAAGTGCTGACGGTGCGGTCGCCGGCAGCGGCACATGATCGGGTGTGCTGCGATCGTGAATTGGCGTGACACACCAACCTTGGTCGATGATTGCGTCGTCCTGATCCAGTGCCTGACTGATCAGGCTTTCCGGCGGGGCTGTTTCATCTCCAACCCATAATTCTCGATTCCAGTCTCCCGTGCGTTGGCTGATCAATCCCCCAGCGTTACCGCCAATCACCGAAAGCAGATCGGGAAGCATTGTCTTCAGCAAGCCATGGCGGGAAGAATCGACTTGGATCGATTGCGCGATCTGAATCGCCAACCGCATGTCGTCCGCATCGGATGCCACTGTGGGTCTCTCGTTCGCTGTCATGAATTGTGTTACGACCTCTGTCATTCGACTTTTACTCTCCTACCATTGGATTCGACTATTTCACCGGCGGCGAATTGCGGCGGCGGTAGGGAAATAGACGAATGTGGGCCCCGGGCGGTATCTTGTCGGTCCCCATCGCTTTCACGCTGAATCATTACGAGATCCTGTCAGGAACATTCGAGATGCAATTCAAAGGCAAAAAAGGACTCATTCTTGGCGTGGCCAACGATCATTCGATCGCCTGGGCCATCGCCAAGCAAATCATGGATGCGGGGGGGGAATGCGGATTCACCCACCTTCCTGACCGTGACGATGACCAGCGACAGCGAAATCGGAGGCGGGTCGCAAAGCTCACCGACGCCCATGAAAACGCGAAGTTCCTGGTACCTATGGATGCGCAGAAAGATGAAGACATCCGCAGTGTTTTTGATCACACGGCAAAAAGCTTCGGAAAAATCGACTTTTTGCTGCATTCCATCGCCTTTGCCGATCGTGATGACCTGGGCCGCGACACCATCGATACCTCTCGTGAGGGTTTCAAATTGGCCATGGATGTCAGCGTGTACACCTTGCTGGCATGCTGCGCAGCCGCCAAACCGATCATGAACCCGGGCGGAGCCATCGCCACGATGACCTATTTTGGGGGCGAAAATTGTGTCCCCGGCTACAACGTGATGGGGGTCTGCAAAGCAGCCCTGGAGGCCGCCATGCGGTACGCGGCATTCGACCTCGGGCCGCAAGGTGTTCGCGTCAACGCACTCTCAGCAGGTCCCATCCGTACACTGGCCGGTCGGGCCGCCGGCGTCGAAGAGATGCTGATGCTGTACGAGCACATGGCGCCGCTGGGGCGCAACATCAGCCACGAAGAGGTGGGCCGCACCGGAGCGTTCTTGCTGAGCAGCGATAGCGAAGGCATCACCGGCGAAATCCTTCATGTGGACGGTGGCTATCACGCCATGGGCAGCCCCGGACGGCTGCTCGATCGGCTCAAATAGCTCGCACCAAGCACAACGGACCACGGTCCATTTCCAAGCCAACACGAACTCCGCTGGACGACTACCGAACAAACAGGACTTTCCATGGTTCGCACCGCAAGCACGATGTTACCGCTGGGTACGCAGGCGCCCGATTTCTCATTGCCCGACACCGAAGGCGAGATGGTCACGCTGGCTGATTACCAGGGCAGCAAAGCACTGCTGGTGATCTTCATGTGCAACCACTGCCCCTACGTCAAACACGTGGCCCCGCAGTTGAAGCGGCTGGCCGATGATGTTCAGCCCCAGGGCGTTGCGGTGGTCGGGATCAGCAGCAACGACGCCGAAAAGTATCCGGATGACTCCCCCGAAGCGATGGCTAAGGAAAAGGCTGACCGCGGATACAACTTCGCTTACTTGTATGACGAAGACCAAACTGTTGCCAAAGCCTATGCGGCAGCCTGCACACCTGACTTCTTTTTGTTTGATGGTGAAATGAAATTGGTCTACCGCGGGCAGCTCGATTCCAGCCGTCCCGATTCGGGGATTCCGGTCACCGGCGAAGACTTGCGGGCGGCAATCGCAGCGGTGCTGGCCGGCCAACCGCCGAGCGGCGAGCAGCGTGCCTCGTTGGGCTGCAACATCAAGTGGAAAGCAGGCCACGAACCGGAATACTTCAAGCCGCAACGAAACGCGTGAGCGACGTCGGTACAGATCGTTCCGGTGACGATGCGACGACGTATTTGCAAGATCTGACCCTGCGGTTGGCGATCGGAGCGGCGAACCTTGACGCCACCGTCCGCCAACGACACGCCGGCTGGTTGCGTGATCAACAGCGATCCGACGGCGGCTTTGCCGGCCGCGAGGGCGAAAGTGATCCGTACTACACCGCCTTCGCTTTGCGCGGCTTGTTGGTGCTCGGGGCGCTTGATCAGGCCGTGGGCGAGCGGGCCGCCGACTTTCTGCGTCAACGACTGACTCATCGTGAATCGATCATCGATCTGATTTCCTTGATCTTTGCCGCAGCCATTTGTGAGTTGGCCGTCGGTGCCGTGGTCATCGACGATGACGATCAGGCGTGGCGAGGTAATGTTGCCAAGCTACTTGCTTCGCTACGAACCGAAGACGGCGGTTTTGCGAAGACCCCTGAGGGCCGCGCCGGCAGCACCTATCAAACGTTTCTGTCAGTCCTGTGCCACGAATTGATGGGGATCGAAGTCCCGGATTCCGACCGCGTGGTGGAGTTTATCGACTCACAAGCCCACGTGGATGGCGGTTTCCTGGAGATTCGCGCGGCCAAACGTCCCGGGGTGAACCCCACGGCCGCCGCGATCGGGACCTTGAAAACACTCGGGCGTCTGCAGCCGCAGTCACACGCCCACACAATTGACTTCTTGTCCGATATGCAAACCGACGAAGGCGGGTTGGCTGCCAACACACGCATCCCCTTTGCCGACTTGCTCAGTTCCTGTACCGGGCTGATCACGCTGGCGGACTTGCAGGGGACCGATCGCGTGAACGTCGACGCCATTCGCAAGTACGCGCTATCGATGCAGTCAGCCGCCGGCGGTTTCACCGGATTCGCGCTCGACCAGACGGCGGATGTGGAATACACGTTTTATGGGCTGGCCACGTTGGCCTTGTGCCAGCTTTGCTAGGCAACATTCAAACGCTGGCGAGAACCTGGGGCTGCGATTGACTCGCTGAAGCTCGCCAATCTGACCCTTGTCTTTCCCCACATTTTTCGCAGGACTTGTATTCGACAACCTCGGAGAATCGGGTACGGCGAAGCCGTTAAACAACAAAGCCCAGGGTCGCGCAGCGCACCCTGGGTCATGATTTCAGATCTGAATCTCAACTGGTCGCATGTCCTTCCGACTGCCGCTACAGCGGAAAGCAATCTCGTAGGCCAGGACTTGTCCTGGCGGTAAATTGCCAGGACAAGTCCTGGCCTACCGATGATTCCACAACAATGATGAAAATGCTTTAGAATTCCGTGATGCAAAAATTAAACGTGCAGCATGTCGCGAAATCGTTTCCAACCGCCGGCGATCCGCTGGAAGTGCTTACCGATGTCAGCTTGGAACTCTGCGGAGGCGACTCGCTGGCAATCGTTGGGCCCAGCGGCAGCGGCAAGAGTACGTTGCTGCAGATTCTGGGCACGTTGGATCATCCCGACAGCGGTTGCGTCTTGATCAATGACACCGATCCGTTCTCACTGGATCAGACTCAGCTGGCGGCCTTTCGCAATGCCCAAATCGGTTTTGTGTTTCAAGACCATCATCTGTTACCGCAGTTGACCGTCATCGAAAATGTGCTGGTCCCCTCGCTTGCCGGCGGCAGACCAAGCGGCGAACAGCTTTCCCGAGCCACGGAACTGCTGGACTCGGTTGGACTGGGCGACCGCGTCGGTCATCTGCCGGGCGAACTTTCCGGCGGCGAACGCGAGCGGGTCGCCATTGCCCGTGCTTTGTTGATGCAGCCGTCGCTGATTTTGGCTGATGAACCAACCGGCAATTTGGATCGGCGGACAGCGGAGTCGGTGACCGAATTACTGTTGCGTTTACAGCAAGCATCCGGGGCGATCCTGATCACCGTGACCCACAGCGATTCACTCTCGGCTGCGATGCAACAGCGACGAGAGTTAGTAGACGGAAAATTGGTCTGATCGGATGCTGGCCGTTGGAAATACCGGGAGGGCGAAGCTCCTGCTGAGCCGCGTGTCAAGAATCGCCGTCACGCCCATGCAACGAATTACCGGGAGGGCGAAGCTCAGCAGGAGCTTCGCC
>JBFJVZ010000184.1:0-14040 GCA_041623895.1 Pirellulaceae bacterium
CGGTGCCGCCAAAATAGCCGTTCCAGGCCAGATTCAGTGTTTCACTGTCCAGCTGCAGCGGCTTGCGATGGAGCTCACAAATATCGCGTACTCGTTCGAGTAGGTCTCGCGGTTCACTTGCACGGAGGTCGCGATTCTCCTCTTCATAACGACTCAACACGCCTGAGATGGCTCCCTCGGGCACGGCTAGATTCAATCGCTGCGCATAAGCCTCGAATATCTCGGCATATTTTTCAGCGGTCGGCGGCTGCAAATGCAGCCGATATCCCATCCGTCGTAAGAACGCCGGATCGGAAACATCCGAGACTTGCAGGTTGGTCGCGACGACCAGCAGCATCTCGAACGGCACGACAATCTTTTGCCCGCTATGAAGCGAAAGATGATCAATCCGGTTTTCCAGCGGTATGATCCAACGGTTCAACAACTCGTGGGGATCGATCCTCTGCCGGCCAAAGTCATCAATCAAAAACAGTCCACCGTTTGCTTTCAAGTGCGGCGGGGCTTCGTAAAAGCGCAGCGACGGGCTGTACGCCAGATCAAGTTCATCCATCGTCATCTCGCCGCCGGCCACAATCATGGGGCGTTTGATCAGCGACCAGCGCTGATCGTAGTTGCCCGAAAGCCCCTCCGGTAGTTCCACCGGATGGTGGCAATGCGAGTCGAAGAGACGAATCACGGTATCGCCGACCGAAATGCAGTGCGGAAGCCAGATTGCGTCCCCCATGACTTTGTGCAAGGCTCGCCCCAGCGATGTTTTTCCGTTGCCGGCGGGGCCAAACAGAAACAGGCTTCGCCCCGAGGCGGCCGCCAGGGACGCGATTTGCACCGTGTCTTCGGGTAACACCAATTCGCCCAGAGCTTCGCGAACCTCGGCTAAGTCGACTGCCGGTCGAGTTTCCGTGGCCCGCGCAACCATCGCTACATAGGATTCCAGCGAAACCGGGGCGGGACCCACGTAGCCACAGATCTCCATCAGACGAAGCGCATGCTGACGTCCTAAGTTGGTCATCGCATAGCGGTAACAGAAGGGCCCGCTCTGACCGAGCACCTCCACCAACTTTTCCTGTTTCAGATTCCAGTACAGCTTTTCGACCAGCTGTAAGGGCAGACGCATTTGCGATGCTGCCCAGGCCGTATCAAACTGGGAAACGGTTGCCGCCAGTTTGCAGGCTAGATCCGTAAGGATTCGCGGCGAGACATCGACGTCATCAAGCGATGTCAACGGTGCTGGAGCTTTCCCTGACTGGAAATCAATCATGGAGGGCAGATTCTCAATGTTGGAATCATCCACCACGGGTGTGGTCAGTGAAAGCGACTGCTGCTGTTCGTCGGTGAGTTGTTGAATCACGGAAGAATCGTCCCTATTCGATAAGAATCAATGGTGTGAAGACGGTTGTATCGGGTCCTGGAAAGTCGTCGTCCGGAACCGCAGTTCCGTCTTGATGCGGTGCCATTTGAATCCAGATGTGTTTTTCATTCCCGGTCAGATCGGCGTACAGAATTCGCACGCCCACGAATTCGGTGAGCGTGTAAACGACGGTGTCACCGGGCCCCTCGACCACGTCATGGTCATACAGCGTAATGGCTCGTGTTTCACCAATGATTTGGTTCATCGCTTGATCGATCGGACCACCGCTGATGCCCGTGTCGCCGTCGACTTGCACCTGGATGTTCTCGCTGGGATCCAACATCAGTTGTCCGTCGGTCAGAATCCCCTGGCTTTCCATTGCCTCGTAATCAGAGAGTGTAAGTCCATAGAGAATCTGGTCGCGAATCGCGTTGGCGGCATTGTTCGTATCGCCCAAGTCAACGGTACCGGCATTTCCGGCTGTGATCGCCCCGCCGGTCGATTCGGGGTACAGATCAACTTCCAACCAGCCATCGGGAATGGCCGCTCCAACGCCGCCGGAAACCAGCCCCGTTTCCTCCGGATTCGCCGGGTCGGCGTATTGGAAGTTATCGAAGATGTCTTGTTCCCAGATCGGATCGCCGGCCTCGTCGTACAGCAGATTTCCCTGAATGTCATAAGCATGCCGATGAAACATTGGCTCCAAGGGACTGCCATCGCCCGGATCGTGCATGGGGTAAGCGGGGTCACCCGGCGTGTAAGTGGTGGGAATGACTTGGGTGGAACCATCGGGATTCCGGTACCAGGCTTGCGCGTCTTCCAGCCTTCTCCAAACACGTTGCTTAAAGGCGAAGGGAATCACTCCGGATGCCTCACCTTCTTCGCTGACGGTGAATCCTTTTGCCGGCATGATGACAGCAGCCGAAACCGCGGTCAGCGTCGATTCTTTGTGGCCCAGCGCTTGAGCGAAAAACAAAGGAATCGGCTGATCTCCATTACTGCTACCGACTTGATCGCGACGAACGGTGACGCGAATCATGTTGTACGGCACAGCACCGAGCGTCTGGATCCAGCTGCCGCTGACAGGATCAGTTACGGCTTGTCCAAATTCGATATCGCGGTTTTGATCGATGTAGGTGGAAGCTCTGTCGGCGGATCGGTTCATTGCTGCGAAAGCTGCCGCGACGGGTCGTGCTGCCGCTTCGACTTCGGCCGGTGTTTTGGTTGCGAAGCGACCGAGTCCCGGCATCAGCTCGGTTCCGCCCGCCAGCGATGACGAATCACTCACGGCCTGCATTTGCGTGCGACTTAGCATCAGATAGCCAAGGTCAACCGCCAGCGCGGTAAAGCCGACCAGCACCAGCAACACAATCCCCGCGATCACAGCAATGCCGCCGTTGCGCTGCCCGTCGTACCGTCTACGGTTGGTTGATGAAATAACGTTCATGCTTACTCTCTCCTCATGTTCACGCGGGCGATAAAGACTCGGTCAGGTGACAGCAACTGCAGCACGCCAAACGATACCTCGCTGTAGGGCACTGACACCGCGACTTCTACTTCCGCATGGGTGGGCGCCGTGGACAGCGAGGCTTGTGAGCCATTGACCTTAATGGTGGTCGTGGAACCCGTGATGCCCGCGTCTGCCAGGTATTTGCTGACGCGACCGTTAACCTGCGCGTCTGTCGCGCCGGGGATCACCGCACGACGCGATCCTTCGCGAGCGGCGTTGGTGATCACCTGGTTGACCATGATCGCCCGCCCCATTTCGATGATTCCGAACACTAACAGGATTAACAGCCCCAGCACGATGGCCATCTCCACCGCGGCGGCCCCGCCGCGTTTTCCAAGTCGACGATTTGATCTTCTGTAATTCATGGCAGTAAAACTCTAAAAGCGTCTTGCATCGCGTAAAAAAAACATGCCCAGCAGAACGATGGTTCCCGCCAGCACGATCAGTCTTTGATTCATCGAACTCTGAGCCACACCAAACCACAGCTGTGCCCACAGGTCCCGGGGATATTCCCAAAGCTGGTGCAGCTGAGTGGTCACGGCTTCGTTTCCTGAGCCGATCAGTGCCACTGCGATCAACGCGGTAATCGATACAGCGGCGACTCCAAAGAAAGTTTTTGATTGCCAATGATGACGCGGCATCAGGCTGTCACGAATGCGGCTCACTTCCTGCTCCAACATTCGCAGAATTTTCTTGTCGCAATGCGTCAAGCTATCCAAATTGACCCAGGGGCGAACCGCATGATACAGTGAGTGGCGCAAGCTATCGGCTTTCAACGCTTCGCCTTCGTGATCCGGTCTCACTTGATCTAAGAGGTCACGATGAAGACGGATATAAGTATTCTCGTCGACGCCGCGGGGGACGCGGCCTCGACGTAGCATGTGCTGAACGACCTGCAGCCACTGCTCCAAGTTCCGAAATAAGTCCGGATTGTTAAAAGTATTTGTGTTACTCATTGATCTTGATCCAATAATCCTCTACTGCCGTGCCATTAGCTCGAACATCACAAAGATCCGTGTCACCGCTGGGCCCGCCAAGACGATGAACAAGGCGGGAAAGATGCAAAGGATTGTGGGGAACACGATCTTGACTGCAGCTTTTTGAGCCCTTTCTTCAGCGATTTGAAACCGCTTCTCTCGCAGTCCCTCGGCATGAACTCGAAGCGCGTTGGTAATTGAGGCACCAAATTTTTCCGCCTGCTGAATCACTGACGCCAGACTGCGCAATTCTTCAAGATCAAAACGCTGGCTGAAGCGTCGCAGGGCGGTGCCAGTGGTCGCTCCGAGTTGAATTTCTCGTTGGCAGATCGCCATTTCAATCGCCAGCATGGGATGGGCGGATCGCAGTTCCTTGGAGACACGGCTGATGGCCGCGGGAAGACTTAGACCAGCGTCGACGCAGGTGACGATGATGTCTAATGCGTCCGGCAAGGCGCGACGAATTTGGGTTTGCCGTTTTGACTTGCGGTGGTCCAGCCAAAAACTTGGGACCACCGTGCCAAACACGCCGGCGATGACGCCGTAGATCATTCCCACGATGGGCGAGACGAAACCGAGCTGGCCGAAAACAACTCCCATCACGATCGGTAGGATCATCAACAACAAGCGAATGGTCGAATACATGGCAATCGCCCCTCGCTTGTAAAGACCGGCTTGCACAACACGTTCGGTCAGCTCGCTGGCTGGATCCCGGTCTTCGTCCTGCTTTGCTTTACGAGTCTTTTTGCCGGCAGAGACCTTTTCCGTCCCAGCTTCATCTGACCGCAACGATTTGATTCGTTGGTCAGTTGTCGCTCCGCGGTTTCCCAAAAACAGATACGCCAAAAACATCAGGCTCAGCAACGCGATAAATGCGGAAGCCGCAATCAAAATGTTGTAGTCCATGAGATGTGTCATCCGATCTGGTAAAGAATGCAATAAGTTTCTGGTTGCCACTAAAAGTCAAAATTGATGATCTTCCTGATCCAGAGTGCTCCCACTCCCATCATCACCAATGCTCCGGCAATCAACCCTGTATGCTGCAGCAGTTCAATCGCGTACTGGCGACTGATAAACAGCAGCAAGATGTACATGAACACGGGCAAGGCCAACAAAATCAGTGCTTGGATACGTCCTTCGGCCGTGAGGCTGCGAATCTTGCCTCGCATGCGGTACCGTTGCCGAATGAGTGTTGCCAGCCGATCCAACAGTTCGGTCAAATTGCCGCCCGTTTGACGGTGCACGATCAAAGCCAACACAAAAATCTGGATTTCCAAAACTCGAGTCCGGCGTGCCAGGTCGCGGAGAGCCAGGTCAGTACTGAGACCCAGGTTTTGCTGCTCGTAACAAAGCGCGAACTCGGTTGAGATCGGCGCAGAAAACTCAGTCGCCACGGCCTGCATCGCCTGGGTGATCGTCTGTCCGGCGCGCAACACACGACTCATCAGCTCCAGCGAATCAGGCAGTTGGCTGCGTATGTGATCCGCCCTGCAATTGCGGCGGTAGGCGATGTACAAGAACGGCAGTGGGAAACTCAGCGCAGCTGCCAAGATTCCAAAGGCCAGATTCGCGGTCGTCATGAACACGATCACTGACGACACCGCCGCCAGCGCGATGCCGGCACCCACGATCCCGTTAAGGGACAAATTCGTGTCTGCTTGCTCCAGCATCGTCTCGATTCGCTGGCGCATCGTCTGATGTTGATCCAACTGATCTGATTCAGCGGCCTGCACCAGATTCCCCAGCGCTGACGACTCGAACGACTGCACCGTGTCACGTGCTCGGTCCTTTTGCCGCGCAAGCATTTCCGATTCCAGCTCCTTCAAACGTCGCTTGCGGGAACGATCCAGGACGTCTGAAACGAGCAGATTAAAACCGAAGACGCCGCAAAAGACTGCCAGGAACGTCGCCGCGATTAACAGATTCTGCATCATGTTGACAACTCCTGAGCATTGGTTGCACCATCCAGAATTCGCTGTTCAAACAAATCCAGCGGAAGTGGACAGCCAACGCTTGCTAATTGGTCCAAGGCGTGGGGTCGGAGCCCGGTCGTGGTAAAGAAACCTTGTGCACGCCGATGTTCGTCCAACCCTGTTTGTTTGAAGACGAAGATGTCATGCATTGTCAGCACGTCACCTTCCATCCCCGTGATTTCGGAAATCTTGATGATCTTCCTGCCGCCGCCCGTTAGCCTGACCGCCTGTACGACGATGTTGACGGCGGCCGCGATCTGCTTGCGAATCGTCGCGACCGGAACATCGAAGCCGGCCATTTCAACCATCATTTCCAGTCGGCTGATCGCATCGCGAGGCGTATTCGCGTGAATCGTTGTCAAGCTGCCATCGTGTCCCGTATTCATCGCTTGCAGCATGTCAAGCGCTTCGGGTCCCCGGCATTCGCCAACGACGATTCGGTCCGGCCGCATCCGCAGTGCATTGCGGACCAGATCGCGCGTCGCGACTTCGCCCGTACCCTCGATGTTGGCTGGACGTGTTTCCATGCGAATCACGTGAGGCTGCTGTAGTTGCAACTCTGCAGCATCCTCGATCGTCGCAACCCGCTCATCACGAGGGATAAAGGAAGAAAGGACATTCAGCAGCGTCGTCTTACCGCTGCCCGTGCCTCCGGAAATGATCACATTCAGTCCGCCGCGGACACAGGCCGAAAGAAAATCGAGCATCTCTTGCGTGATCGATCCGTTTCGCAACAGGTCCTCGGCGGCCAATGGCTTGCTGCCGAAGCGGCGAATGGAAACCAGCGGACCATCCAGTGCCAGCGGCGGGATGATCGCATTGACACGACTGCCATCCGACAAACGTGCATCTACCATCGGACTGGTTTCATCGATGCGACGGCCCACGGCGCTGACAATTCGCTGAATGATTTTCAACAGGTGATCATTGTTTGCGAATTTGACGCGAGTGTTCTCCAAGCGACCGTGTCGCTCCACATAAACGGTATCCGGGCCGTTAATCATGATATCGCTGACGGCCGGATCTTTTAGCAACGGCTCCAGCGGGCCCAGTCCGAAAGTTTCGTCAATCACTTCGCTGACCAGACGGTCTTTTTCCTGTGCCGTCAGCATGTCGCGGCGTTCCAGCAACATTTGCTCTGCGGCGCGGCGGATTTCAAGCCGCAGGTCACTCTCGGCCATCGTACCGACTTGTGACAAATCGATCTTGCCGATGACTTGTTCGTGAAGCTGGCTCTTGATTTGCTGTAGTTGCAGCTCTCGCTCCCCGTCGCGGTCGGTGGCTTGCGGGGTGCTGGTTTCTTGTTCGCTCGGCTCGCTTACGGTTTCATCTGCTGCACTGATTGGCGGCTGATCCGAGAAACGCTGTTCTTGTGACTCAATTCCCCCGTTTGTCTGCTTTGGCTCGCTTGCAGGGACTTCCATCTCCGCTGGCGGAAACAGCAGATCAAGTTCGTCGACGGATGATTCTTTGGATTTCCAAAACATGTTTAATCTCTGCGTTCTAATGGTCTAAAAAACCGTTGATGGAATGAGCCAGGTCGAACAGACCGCGACTGACCCGGCATTTGGGCTTCATTGCAACGACGGGCGTGCCCTGGTTGTTAGCCGATAGAATCCGACGCGGATCATCGGGTAGCAGGTGGGAAGCAGGTGTCCCCAACGCTGCCTCGACTTCGGCAACTCGCAGCTCACCGGGTCGTCCCCGGCGATTGACGACAAGCTTCACTCGCTCGCGAGGAATTTTGAGGTCATCGAGGTAGTCGAGAATACGTTGGCTTTGACGTAGCGCCGTAAAATCCAGACACATCGCAATCACGATGGTTTCCGCCAAATACAGACACTGAGCATGTTCGGCGCGGTGCGGCTGGCCCAAGTCGACAATCACATAGGAAGATCGTTGCCGAGCCATGCACAGGGCTCGACGGACACCGCGGGGCGTCACCTTGGCAACCTCCGACAATCGCGGCGGAGCGGCAAGTAATTGAACTCCAGTTTCGTGCGTGGCCAAACAACTGTCGAACATGTTGTCGTCCATGCGGTCCTGCAGCTCGCAAAAATTCGCGATGCTGTACCTGGCCTGAACATCTAACAGGCTTGCCAGATCGCCCGCCTCCAGTCGCAGATCAAAGGCAATCGCGCCCTGGGGGCTGTGACTCATCGCGACGGCCAGGTTGGCGACAATCGTGCTCGCACCGCTTCCGCTGCCGGCACCGGCGACACAGATGATATGACCGCGTCCGGAGGATCGGTTGGGATTCTTGGCGATTGCCTTCAGAGCTGCCGGCAAGCTGACCTCGAGTTGCTCGAGGTCTACAAAACGGCTGACGCCGGCATCGAGAACCTGCAGCACCATCCTGGCGTCGCTCGCGTAGCCAACCAGCAGCACATCGCAGCCGGCAACCTCCACGATCTCTCGAATCCAAGCTAGTTGGCTTTCGATCGATTCGTCCGAGGCCAGCAGCACGAGATCGGGTTGTGTCCGGGCGATCTCATTAGCAGCCTCGTCGCTTCGACACGACTGCAACTTCGCTCCAGAACCACTGTTCGATACAGCGGTGCTGACAGCTTGGCGTGTGTCGGGGCTATCGCAGGCTAAAATCCATCGCATCAGATCATCTGCCTTTAGTTATTGGTCTTCAGCCGCGGCTTGACCGTGACGTAACTTTGAGAGCTTCCACGGATCGTCAATACAGCCGAGGCTGCCTTGTTGGCGTTGGCGGCAAGCCGCTGGCCGGATTGGGCTGCTTCCAGCTCGCGCTTCGTTGCCGCCAGTTCTTTGGTCAATCTCTTGACTTCTTTATCAGCTGCAGCTTCCGCGAAATCGCGAACCGCCGAGGCCACGTGGCTAAGTGAGGAATTCAGTTTGTCCACCAGAGCCAGCTCTTCGGCACCTTCCAGGTCCGCCAGATAAACGGGATCGTTGGGGTGATTTTGGTTATCGGGTGAGCTTCGCAGGACAAGTGCAAGTGATCCCACGGCTTGCGCCATGGCAAGTTTTTGGTCGATCCCCGGGGGCACGGCCAGTGTCACGTTACGGACTCTTTCCACGCGATTCCCGGCAGGGCGGTTGATTTCATCTCCGGCCGCCAGGATGCGAACGTTTTGGACCAGCCGCTGAGTGACTTTTCCGCCTCGCTGCTTTGACGGATCGGCTCGCGTCAGCAAGATATCGACACGGTCATTGGGCATGGCGAAGCCGGCCATCAAGGAAGATTCCGATGGCGCCTGAAATGTAAACGCCACCATTCCTTCCGGAACCAGGGCGGCCAGCCCCGAGCCTTTACCCAACTTGGCGGGAATAATCGGTTCACCGCGAAACAGAGGCATCACCACCGACTGACCGACAACCGAGTTTATGTCGCGGATGACCTCCTGGGAGATCAAGTCCTTGGGACGCTTGACGACTTTGACCATGTCTTGTGTCAACACGGTACCGACGCGTGTGACATCAACGGTCAGCACGACGACCTCCTCCGTCTCCGGTTGGAGCACCACCTTGGAGGGCTCTATCGACGTGAATTGATAGACGCCGTATGACGCAGAGGCCGCGCTGGTCAGCGCGAGCGACAGAATGATTAAGGAACGAAATCGCATGACAACCCTAACGAATCAACAGGTAATTGAGAGATGTAATTTCAGTAACGGGATGCGACTGAATCAGTAATACGAGCAGAACTGCCAGCAACAGCATGACGCTGAACGGAATCAACTCGGACCTTCGTGTCGCATCCTCCTTCATGGAACGAAGATGATCTGGTTGGTCCAAAACGAGATGATGTTTCAATGTCTGCATGCGAAGCCAGGAGATCTTGACGTTTAACCAGGCCGCGCTCAGGCCTCCCCGCCGAACTAAAGCGATGACCGAAGCGGCGCCCGTCAGCAAACAGGCAACCAGCAAAATCACGGATGCGAATGATGCGCCGACCCAGGCACCGAGCGCCGACATCAGCTTGACATCACCCGCGCCCATGGCGCCGATCATGAACGGTATTAGCAGCACGCCAAAAGCGATCAGCACACCCAGCAAACCGTCCATCAGTCCGCTGGGACCGGCTACGGCCAACTGCCATGCCAATCCTGAAAGCAGCGCGGGAAAAGTCAGCCAATTGTAGATTTGTAACCAACGAACATCGGTAACTACCGCCGACGCGCAAATCGCCAAGGCAATGCATAATGGGACATACTCTGTCATCTGCTACTCCTCGCAGGCGTGCGAACGCACTGGTTGCTGCCGCTGCTGGCCGCGGCGTATTGATGTAATGGGATCATGGCTGTGTTACACCGTCCATTTCGGTATCAACAAAGGTAAATGCGTTCTCCAACTTGAAGCCGATGGCAAACACAACCGTGATAATGACGGCGGCGATCGCCGCAATCATGATCCCGTACTCGACCGCCGTCGCGCCTGTCTGCTCTTTGGCAAGACGTTGCAGGAAGGCCGATATAGATTTCCGATTGGTGTTGGCCATGATTACTTCACAATTTCGTTTAAGCTCTGGAATCTCGCGCCACCGTGAACATTTGGTGTGCGGCGCGATGCAGTGGAACAAGTGTCTGAAAAATCATTCCTGAGAAAGTCCGTTCGTCGCGCCAATGATTAGAAGGCGATCTAATCATTGGCGTCGACGGACTGGACACATCCGATCAACCACCAGCTGCTGCTGCAGGTGCAACTTGATCCAGACCGGCATCAACCTTATCGAAGGCTGCATCGGTCTTTTCGCCAACGCTGATAACGACGGTGATGATCACTGCTGCGATAGCTGCAACCATGATTCCGTACTCGACTGCCGTCGCGCCGTCTTCTTCTTTAAACAGACGTGAAACTAACTTTTTCATCGAATTCTCCTCACTAAGAAAGGTGTGTGTATTGGCGATGCTCGCCACTGGCCCGTTCGCTAAAGCAACAAGTGATCCAATTGCGGATCCTGATCAAAACAATTCAAGAAACTCAGTCGTAAACCCTTGCCATCACTTGACTTGAGTTTTCAGAAAAAAATCGCTTCCGCCGCCGGTGTTCACCGCGATTCGGCGATAGCGCAAACCATGGTTGGCGCCATCGTTCACAATCGTGAACAGTCAGTTCACGGTGGTTGTCATTTGCTATTCGTTGCGCACGAACGTCATTCGGAGTACATCGATCGTTGATATGAATTCAGAATCAAGAGCGACGATGATCAAGCTGAAGCAACGGCAACGAAACAGCGCGCCTTAGCTGCGCGGTTAACGGCTGATCGTTTTCTTGACGAACAACATTACGTGACTAGTCTGAAACTGGGGGGTTCCTTTTCTTGCAACCAGAACCCGGTTTCTATCGATGTTTGTTTCTCGACAACGACAATCGTTCTTTGCGTCGCGCTCGTTTCGCGGAATCCTGTTTAAGCTCAAGCAAACATGTGCATTCGCACTGATTGTTTTGATTGCTTTTCCGCCACAAGTTTTTGCCGACAACTTTAACGGTGTCGTTGCTGGTGGCGCTGCAACGATCAGTCAAGCAGGCGGAAACCTGACAGTCAATCAGTTATCTGATCGCGCAATCATCAATTGGCAATCATTCTCTGTCGGCAGCAATCAAACCGCAAACTTCAATTTGCCCAGCAGCTCGTCCGCCATTCTCAATCGCGTCACCGGAGCAGAAGCTTCATCGATATTGGGTACGCTGAAGTCAAACGGGCAAGTTTATCTGATCAATCCCAACGGCATCCTGATCGGTCCAAACGCAAACATCTCGGTCGGAAGCCTGGTCGCTTCAACGCTGAACGTTGCCGACGCGGAGTTCATGCAGGGTGGCGATTTGAATTTTGAAGGTACGTCCCGGGCCGGAATCATTAACCATGGGACAGTGCAAGCGATCGAAGGCGACATCTACATGATTGGCGCCCATCTTGAGAATCACGGCACATTACGGGCGACCAATGGAACCGTCGGTCTGGCAGCAGGACAAAGCGTGCGACTGGCAGACGGCGCGCACCCTCAACTTGTCGTCCGTGCCACTTCAGAATCCTTGGGCGGAACCGGCGTGTTGAACACCGGCTTGATTGAAGCAGCGCGGGCCGAACTGCTCGCAAATGGCGGAAATGTCTACGGTCTGGCCATCAATAACACCGGCACCATCCGGGCCACAGGCGCTGAACAACGCGACGGTCGTATCTTTCTTGTTTCCGAAGGCGGCTCGATCAGCAATTCCGGTAACCTGATCGCACGTCGCAACAGCGACGGTGGTGATGTCATCCTGAACGCGGGCGGCACCGATGGTTCCAGTGTGGTTGTCGAAGGTTCCATTGACGTAGCCGGTGATGAAGTTGGTGGAAACATCTTCATCAAAGCGGCCACGATCGATATCGGCGGTGCAACCTTTTATCTAACCGGCTCCGTTGAAGATGGCCGCCTGGATCTGCGACTGGGACCGCATTCCGTCGTTTTGGTTTCAGAAGGAAATGGCGGATTCTTGAAGTTTAGTGACGGACCAGCACCCTCCATCGAAGATACAACCACGTCGCTGAAAGCAACCTCGTCAGATGGATCCAATTTGGAGGGTTTCGGGAATTCCGGAAATCTTTCCAGACAAGATGGCGGGATGTTTGGAACCGGTGATGCGCCGATCATCGTGGACGGCACGGTAACGTCAGCGAATGGCCTGGTGCTGGAATCCGCATCTGACGCGGATCCCTTTCTTGGGTTCATCACAATCGATCTGCAAAGGACCGGAGGCGGCAAAATTCCTTCCGGTTCCGAGGGTCTATTCACGTTCGAGGTGTTGGAGCCAAACGGCTTGATCTCCTATCAGTACTTAGTCGTTCCGCTCGACGGCGGGAATACGAAATATAGCTTCCAGGCTCAAAGTGGTGAGCTGATCCAAAGTATGTACTTCACCAGCAGCTCAACCGGTTACGACGTGACAACTTCCGGTGATGGAGATTCTGCGTCGGTCTCTCCGGTACCGATGCGCAACCCGGATGGAATTCCAGTGATCAACCGAATACGTAACATCAAGGATGTCGAAGTTGCTGCAGGCGTGATCATCATCGAAAAGCAGACGGAGCCTGCGGGCAGCTTTGAATCGTTCGCCTTTTCGCTGGATGAAGGTGCCGATCCGCTATTCGATTTCATGCTGGCTGACGATCAATTGTTCTCGCGCGCCTTAGGCACCGGAACGTATACCGTCGAAGAATTCCTGACGGCAGAACAAATCGCCGACTATTGGACGATCAGCGATATCGTCCTGAGCGGTAACACCGATGACTTTGACTCGGTCGATCTTGCCAATGGCTCGGCCACGATCAAGCTTGACGCATTGGACATCGTGACGGTGACCTTCACCAATAGCCAAGGCGGCCGAATCATTGTCTCCAAGGATGTGTTGGCCGGAGATGAAAGCCAGGCTTTTGGCTTTGATGCCAGCTTTCTGGATGGTTCTCCAGACTTTTTCCTCTCCGAAACCGGCGGTGCTTATGAGAGTCCGATTCTTCCAGCCGGTTCCTATTCCGTCGAAGAACTCGCACTCGCGGGCTGGGATCTGGATAACGTAATGTTGATCGACACCGACACGTCGACAATCATCAATCCCGAACTCAGCAATGGCGGCGAGTTCACGCTCGCGGCTGGACAGAATCTGCAATTGGTCTTCAAGAACACGCAGCTCGGCACGATCGTGGTCGAAAAACAAGTCTTAGCCGGTAGCAGCAGTCAAGGATTCGGTTTCGATGCCAGCTACATCGACGGAACAAGCGACTTTACCCTCGCCGATGGCCAAACCCACGACAGCGGTTACCTTCGGCCGGGCTCTTACAGTGTCGCAGAGCTGGCGGCTGCCGGTTGGGATTTGGATCAAGTGATGCTGTTCGACGCTGACACCTCAACAATCATCAATCCCGAACTCAGCAATGGCGGCGAGTTCACGCTCGCGGCTGGACAGAATCTGCAACTGGTCTTCAAGAACACGCAGCTGGGCACGATCGTGGTCGAGAAACAAGTCTTGGCCGGCAACAGCAGTCAGGGATTCGGTTTTGATGCCAGCTATATCGACGGAACAAGCGACTTTACCCTCGCGGACGGCCAAACCCACGACAGCGGTTACCTTCGGCCGGGCTCTTACAGTGTCGCAGAGCTGGCGGCTGCCGGTTGGGATTTGGATCAGGTGATGTTGATCGACGCCGACACGTCAACGGTGATCAATCCCGAACTCAACAATGCCGGCGAGTTCACGCTCGCGGCTGGACAGAATCTGCAA
>JBFJVZ010000185.1:0-14032 GCA_041623895.1 Pirellulaceae bacterium
GGGACAAGGATTCGACCCGGGCGAGATTGGAATCACCGCATTCGAGATGACAAACCATTTCGGCGGCCGGATTCCAGGAGGCGGTTTAGGTGTTGCTCCACCAGAAAAAGCTGCCGAGCCCGAATCGGCGGATTCTGAAGTCGCCGATCAAGATAACGACGCTGAGAGTGACTCTGCTGAAAAAACGGCCGCCGCGGACGACGCGGTTTCGCGGTGGGCATTTTCCGGTTCGCTGGAAATCGATTGCATGGTCTGCCACGCGGTCTCCGGCAAGTACGACTTCAATTCCCGGCGAGAGCAAATCGAGCAACAGAACTTTGCTTGGGCCGCCACCGCCGGATTGCGACTGGGACAGGTCGATGGCGACGTTTCCAGAATCAAAGACGATGCCGATCCGAACGATGACGCGACCAAGGAAAAACTGCCGAAAGTCACTTACGACGCCACGCGATTTTCCGCCGACGGAACGGTGTTCATGGATTTGGTCCGCGAGCCGCCGAGCAACTCGTGTTACCAATGTCACAGCAGTCGCACCGTGACCGCTGCGGGAATCGAGCCGCGCTGGACGCATGACGAGGACGTGCATTTGCAAGCCGGCATGGTCTGTGCCGATTGCCATCGAAACGGAATCGATCATCACATCGTCCGCGGGTATGCGGGCGAAAATCATCCCAGCGGCCAATCGGTTCACACGCTTTCCTGCCGCGGTTGTCATCTGGGTACGGACCATGGCAATGAAAAGATCAGCGAAGATATTTTCGCTCGCCCCGGGCGGCTTGGTTCGCCCAAGCCCGCACACGCCGGTTTGCCGCCGATTCACTTTGAAAAAATGACTTGCACGGCCTGCCACGGCGGACCGGTGCCCCGTGATCAGGCATTGGGCATCATGACATCACTGGCACACTCCTTGGGAACAAAGGAACATCGTAGCGGCGCTGAATTGCCGCGGATTGTCGGTCCTGTTTACAGCAAACAAGCTGATGGCGCGGTTGGACCGCAGCGAGCGATGTGGCCGGCATTTTGGGCAATCATTCAAAATGGCGAAGCGGTGCCAATTCCGCCAGAGAAGACTTACGCGATCACTCGCCGCGCTTTACGTGTTCGCACAAGCCTTGTCGACGAATTATTGAAACCGAAAATGAGCAGTAAGGTTTTAAGCGAATTGCTGGGTGAAGAACGTGCCAAGGTTGATGCGGCCCAGTGGAGCGAAGATGAACGCATGAAAGTCGACAAAGCCCAAGCGGAAGCAGGCCGCAAGCTGTTCAATGAAAAGGTGTTCGCTGCGCTGGAAGCAATCGAAAAAGAATTGCAGGTCGAACAGGCAGCCTACGTATCAACCGGATTTGTGTACGTACGTGGTGACCAGCCGGACACGGTCAAGACGATCGAACTTGACGATCCAAATGTGACCGGCATGGTCAAGTGGCCGATGGCACACAATGTGCGTCCGGCTGGCTGGTCACTGGGTGTGGGCGGCTGCGTCGAATGTCATCAAGATAACGGAAAGATATTCGCATCGACCGTGACGCCGATTGGCCCGGGACCCGACGCCGGCGAACCGTTGACGATGGCGTCGCTGCAAGGCGTCGATCCCGATCAGCGGCTGGCTTGGAACGAACTATTCAAAGGCCGAAAAGACTTCAAGTACATCATTGGCGGTTCGATTGCGGTGCTGCTGATGATTTTATTCGTTGGCGTGGGCGCGGTTGCCTCGCGTCTGGCCGGACGTCGCGAACAACCAGTTTGAGCAAGCGGAGCATGCAGCCATGAAGGTCTTGGTCGATCGAATCCTGTTAGTTTTATTGTTTGTTGTCATCTTCGCGGCGTCCGCGACCGCCGCGCTCCCGGAATTTTTCGGTGCTGACCATCTGGGCGGCGCGCTGCTACTCGCTCACATGTTCTCCAGCGGCGGGCTGGTGTTCCTGCTGCCAATATTCGCGTTGTTTTGGCTTTTTTCCTGCATTAGCTCGGCGACCTCGGGTGCACTCCAGCGGCTAGGTTTTTGGTTGTTGGTCAGCAGTGGGTTACTGACGATTGCAACCATTTTCGCATGCATGTTGCCCTATCCATCCACCGAGCAGATGGAACAATTAATCAAGCTACACGGCTACGCGGGATTTGCGATGGTCCCGGCACTGTTTGTACTGATGATCGGGGCGGCGCGATGGCGCAGCATCCAACGGGCACGATCCTCGACACTTGGATGAAGCCACGTCGCACGCCGCGATTCCGGATGGTCAATCGTGACCCGCAGCAGTGCACTGCTGAGTGCTTCGCTGGCGGCACGATAAGTATTTGGGATGTCATCACATTGCTCGTGGATTCTTTCGGCAAGCTTGCAGGCTTGGATATCCGCGTCAAATTCTGTCCGATAAGCAACGATCCGAAGAATAACCAACGTTGTTAAGATGCCGACTCCGCTGCCAATCACGACCGCCCATGAGACATCACCCAAGGTCTTCGTCACCAACGTGCCGATGATCCAAGCCGGCAGTACGGCCAGCATTCGTAGTGGCAGGTGATTGCGGCGAAGATGAGCCGCTTCGTGTAACAAGACCATCGCGATTTGTTCTCGCGGCAGTTCGTCCAACAAACGGTCCGACACCAGTAGCGTGCGGAAGCGGCGCAAGAAGCCCGCGACCACCGCGTTGTAGGCGCGGCCGCCCGTTTCCCAACGTAAAGCCGTCATGCTGCCGACACCAGCGGCCAACGTGATGCTTTCGATCCAGCGGCTCGTTTCTACATTGATTGTCGATGTGGGAAATAGGTGGCGGATCATTGTCGGGATCATCGTCGGGATGGCAATGATGGCAAACCCAATCGCCACAATGCCTGCCGCCTCCGAGTGGATGGGCAGCAAACCGATCAGGTCAACCAGCCCCATCAACAACACCACGGGAACGACCAACCAGGCCAGTCCGCTCCGAAATGCGGAGACGATCGCACGCAAGTAACCGCCAATCCCTGGCTCGCAGTAGTCCATGCAGACACCGTAGTCGTGCTCTGCCGACCAAGTTGCTGCAACCATGATCAATCCGGGCGCCAGCAAGATGATCGCCTGCAAGAACATCGAATTGGCAAGCATTGGAACGGCGTCCAGAACGGGCGCAAGTCCAAATCCCCAAAGGCACAACACGACCACACCCATTGAAAGCCAGCGAAACGCTTCCAGTTGTCTTTCAAGCCATCGCGCGCCAGCAAGAGCGTCCAGGTCATCGCTGCGAACCTGGCGGGCAACCACACGACCGCCGAAATGACATAACAGCGACCACATCCCCACCATGGCGACGGTCGCCAAACATGAGAACAGCGGATCGATTTCCCCCGGCGGCAGCGAACCGCAACTGAGCGAAATGATGACGAGGAGAAAATAAAACAGCTGCATGCGTTGGCCATCAATCGTGGTGGGGAGTGAAAGGGCCGAGTCTAGCTGATGGTTTCGGGCAAGCTGGCAAGTTCGAGTCGAAATGCTGGTATCCGTACAAAGGCATGAGGAATTTGATGGTTTTACCGTTTCCAACGCAGCCCCGTGGAGTTCTGCTAGCCCTGGCCCGCTCTGGACTTGAGGTCTGGGGTGATGAAAAACACGGGTATCTACGTTTTTCTGTTGCTCGTGAAAGACAAGTTTCCCAACCGCTGGGAGGGCGACGCTCCCGCGGAGCCGCAAAGCGTTTTCCGAGGATTCGGCTCGGCGGGAGCCTCGCCCTCCCGTGAAACTCCCGGGAGCTGCAAATCTCGCAACATTTGAACATTTGCCGCTACAAATAAATGCTCTTGACTGCCGCGGGTCAGCTCCACATGATCGCCAATTGCGCGAGGCGGAATCTGGGTGGCTGAAAAAATGCCAGCGGATTTGTTACGCTGCAAAGGAGTGCGTTTGATCGAAATTTGCCTGTTCGTCACCTCAGGTGACTCCGCGTCGTTGCGGCGGGTGGACCGATCAAGAGAGTTTCGCCAGTCTTGTTCAGGGCGAGACCAACAGGGATGAACGGGTCCGCGGCAGCGGACATCCGTCGATCGCTGACGGTTTTGTCGGAATCGCTGGCCGCCTTTCACTGGAGTTGTCGTTTGTCCAATCCCGCGGACTTCGACTTGAAAGAGCGAGTACGTAGCGCGGTTGACATCGTGGATGTCATCGGTGCGACGTTGGAGTTGCATCCTGCCGGTCGCAATTATCTTGCCCGCTGCCCGTGGCACAATGATCGCCGACCGTCGTTGACCGTCAATCGACAGCGACAGACTTGGAAGTGTTGGCCGTGTGACATCGGGGGTGACGTTTTCAGTTTCGTGATGAAGCGTGACGGCGTCGACTTTCCAACCGCTCTGCGAATGCTGGCGGAACAAGCCGGCATCCCCATCGAACAATACAGTCGCGGCAAGAAGTCCGACCCCGGCAGCCCGGATGACAAAGCAACGCTGTTAAGTGCGATGCAGATTGTGGCGGACGCTTACTTTCAACAGCTCGCTGATCCCAAGACCGACGATGCCAAGATTGCCCGCGACTACTTGGCAGAACGGGGAATCGACGACGAAAACCGACAGCGTTTTCAAATCGGATTTGCTCCCGATTCCTGGAGTTTTGCGGTTGATCTGCTGCGCAAGAACGGCTTCAGCGGCGCGGTTGCGGAGGCCGCCGGTGTGGCGTCCAGGAAACGATCCGGTCAAGGTTTTGTCGACATGTTTCGTGGTCGGTTGATGTTTCCAATCCACGATCTGCAAAATCGACCGATCTCGCTGGGCGGGCGCGTGATCCCCGCAATTGCCCAGCGACACGGCGAGAACGCAGGCGGCAAATACATCAACGGTCGGGAAACGAAGCTATTTCGCAAATCACATCAACTGTACGGTTTGCAGTTAGCTCGCGAGGCGATTCGGCGTGATGGCGAAGCATTGGTGATGGAAGGATACACCGATGTTGTGGCCGCTCGGCAAGCAGGCGTCGAGCCGGTAGTTGCCGTCTTGGGAACGGCGTTGGGAACGGAGCACATTCAGATTCTGAATCGCTTTGCCGACCGCGTGGTCCTGGTGCTGGATGGAGATGCTGCCGGCCAGCGCCGCGCTGACGAGGTTTTGGAATTGTTCGTGGTGGCCGACGTAGACTTGAGGATTTTGACCCTGCCCGACGGGACGGACCCGGCAGATTACTTGGCCGCTCACGGGGCCGATGCTTTCCAGGATCTGGTCTCCAGCGCTCCCGATGCGTTGGATCACAAACTTAGTCGTCTGACCACTGGTATCGACATCACCAGAGACACCCACGCGGTAACATCGGCGATCGATTCCATGCTGGGAGTAATCGCGAAAGGATCTCGTGCCGGCACACTAAGAACCGACCAGATGATGCTGCGAATGGCACGCACGTTCGGCATCGGCACGGAGCGACTGACCGACAGGCTCAAGCAGATTCGGGCACAGAATCAACGCCGCCAAGTGACGAGGGCGGGAATTTCCGGTGTGCGAGAGTTTGATCCCAATCAAGCATTTGCCGAATCCGCAGAATCCACGGATCAAGTTTCGCGACCGGCGGCACAAAACGTTACGTTTGCCCCTCAGCCTTTAGAAGGAATCGATCGTGAACTATTTGAGACGTTCATCGAATCGCCCGAAGTCGCGGCCGTAGCCGTGGAAGCGATCGACCCGGACTGGCTGGAATCGATAACAGCCAAAATGCTGTTGTCGGCTTATCAAGACTTGGAACTCGCCGGCCGCGAATTGGACGTCGATTCGGTGTTGCTGATCCTGGAAAACGAGTACCTGAAGAATCAAGTTGTTTCGCTAGAAAGCCGGGTTCGTCAGCGGCAAGGGAAATCGATTCAAACTGCCGAGGAGCGATACAGCGCAATCATGCAACGCTACCGAGAACGAGAATCGGCTGCGGAAAAGACTCGTCAAATCGCTAAGCTGGAAACCGCTTCGCTGGGGCCGGAGGAGGAGGACGCGCTGCTAAAGGAATTATTCGAGGCGGAACGTGCGCGTCACATCAAAACGGATTGATTTGAAGTTTCTTTCCCAATTGACCAAAACTGGACTTGAAACAATTCTTAGAACAGAACATGTTGTCCGCCCCAAAAGTCGGACGCCAATTTTCATCTAACTCAGGGAGCCAATACAAGCAAAGCAAAGCATTACTGGTGAGGGCAGTTCCACGCCCGTTGTCGAAGCGACACGGTTGTGGAGCACGAAAATGGATTTTCTCTCGGACCCAACGTGTCTTTTTCGACACAACAAAACATGAGGTTTTGAAATGCAATCGATGGACCAAAATCTTTCTCTTCTGATCGCTCGCGGCGCCAAGGATGGCGTGCTCACGTTTGATGAGGTCAACGCGTATCTACCCGACGAAGACGTGAATCCTGAGAAACTGGATCAACTCTTGTTGGCGATCGAGCGGCATGGAATCAAGCTGGTTGAAGTATCCTGCAACGCACAGAAAGCGCTGTCAGTACACGCTCCGGAGCCAAACGTTCGCGAAATGCGTGACTGCGGCGAGGAGGCTGCCGAGGTGACCTTGGTCACAGCCGAGTTGCCGAGAGCGAGTGAGGATCCGATCCGCATGTACCTGAGTCAAATGGCGGAGATCCCCTTGTTGACTCGCGAAGAAGAGATTTTTCTGGCCAAGAAGATCGAAATTACCCGCAAACAATTTCGCCGCGCGCTGCTGGAGTCCGACTATGCTTTGCGCAACACCGTGGCTATTTTGAAACGAGTTCACACCGGTGAGTTGCCTTTCGATCGCACGATCAAAGTTTCTTTGACCGAGCGATTGACCAAGGAACAGATCTCCGCTCGCATGCCGCACAATTTGCGCACGCTGGACCGCTTGATCCGTCAGAACAAGATGGACTTTGACATGCTGGTCCGAAAAAGCACATCGCCCCGACTAAAAGCGGAAGTCCGGCGGCGTTTCCTTCGCAATCGTTGCAAGTGCCTGCAACTGGTTGAAGAACTCAGTCTCCGCAGCCGCCGCGTCACACCGCTGTTGAAGCAATTGGAAGAGATTTCCCGGCGAATGAATTTCATCCGTCAGCGACTTGCTCAGCTTGGCGCCGATGCCGCCAGCCGCGACGAGGCAGCGGATCTTCGCCAAGAGCTCCGCGAGTTGATGCTGGTAACCCAAGAAAGCCCAACCAGCTTGCACAATCGCATGGTCAAGGCACGCCGGCACTTTGAAGAATACGAAGCGACCAAACGCCAGCTCAGTAGCGGCAATTTGAGACTCGTCGTTTCCATCGCCAAGAAGTATCGTAATCGTGGCCTGTCATTCTTGGACTTGATCCAAGAAGGCAACACGGGATTGATGCGCGCGGTCGACAAATACGAGTACCGTCGCGGATTCAAATTCAGCACCTATGCAACCTGGTGGATTCGCCAGGCGATTACCCGCGCGATCGCGGATCAAGCGAGAACCATTCGTATTCCCGTGCACATGATCGATGTGCTGAGCAAGTTGCGGCAGGCGCAAAAACGACTGACACAACAACTGAAACGCGAACCGACCTACGAAGAAATCGCTGAGGACACCGAGGTGCCGCTGGAGGAAGTCCGCCGCGTAATGGATATCGGACGTCATCCGGTCAGCCTGGATCGTCCCGTCGGTGAAGGCGAAGACAGCAGTTTTGGCGAATTCATTGAGGACAACGAGGACGCCAATCCGGTTCAGGTCGCTGCCGGAGGCATTCTTCGCAGCAAGATCGACGAATTATTGAAGACGTTGACGTTCCGCGAACGCGAGATTATCCGACTGCGTTACGGATTGGTGGACGGCTACAGTTACACGCTGGAAGAGTGCGGACGGATCTTCAAGGTCACGCGGGAACGCGTCAGGCAAATCGAAGCCAAGGCGGTCGCAAAGCTGAAAAGCCCATCGCGTGCCGACCGTTTGGCCGCGTTTTTGAAAACCGCAGCTTAGTGGTTCGTCAGCCGAATCAAGGCAAGCGATGGCCGTAAGGCCATCGGCAGTGCGCGAGCCGCTCAGGCGTCACGGCTCACTACCGCTAAACGGGACGCATGTGTTAGCGCAGCGAATCGTGCATTTTCAGATATCTCGTAGGCCAGGAACAAGGAGAGTGTCCGGCTTAGTAGGAACTGCTGCTCAATAATCATGAAATAAGACCACGAAGTGATGGCAGCGTAAGTCCTGGGCCGCCCCCCCAAAGACCAGGTTCGCATCCATTTAGCTGCGGAGCAGCGAAAGCGTAAAGCCTGGGGTGAACCAACGAGCGACCGCGAAATTGGTGTAACCCCAGGAAAACGAACCGCAGAATAGCTCTCCCCGCGGGGATTTGGCGGCGTAGCCGCCAAATCGCCGCGGGGAAAATTGGGTTGGATATCGCGATTCCTGGGGCTGCGGAATGCTCGCTCAGACGAGCAATCCTGACCCCAGGCTCTATTCTGCCACTGCTACGCAGTTGTCGCATTGTTGTGACCAATCAAACCGTTAACGCCGGCAACTATCGTGACTCAGGAGAAAAGCCAAGCTCAAATTACTTCCTAAGCCAAACGCTCTGCTTGTCCTGGCCTGCCGATGATCACACATCAATGATGAAATTGCGCTAATGAGACGCGTTTTGCTCTGCCGCGGGCCGGGAAACGCGGATCGCTGAAGACGATCAGGAACCGGCCTGGACTACCGGTTGGGTGTGTCGGTCGCTACACAGGACCACCAACAAGTTGGAGACCAATGTAGCACGCTGGTCATCAGTCAATTCAACAATACCGTCCCGCTGTAGGTGCTCAAGCGCCATCTCGACCATGCCGACGGCACCGTCGACGATCTTGGTTCGCGCCGCCACGACGGCGCCCGCTTGTTGACGCTGCAGCATCGCCGCGGCAATTTCGGGCGCGTAGGCGAGATGGCTGATGCGAGCCTCTAAGACGTTGACGCCAGCTTTCTGCAAACGTTCCTGGATGTCTTCGCGCAACCGGTCGCAGATCTCTTCGGTACTGCCGCGCAGCGAAACCACGTGATCGTCTTTGCTGTCGTAAGGATAGCGAGTGGCAAGACTCCGCAGGGCGGCTTCGCTTTGCACTTCGACAAAGTGCTCAAAGTCGTCCACCTCAAACAAGGCTTCGGCGGTATCGACGACTTTCCACACGACGACGGCCGAGATCTCGATAGGATTCCCGTCGCGGTCGTTCACCTTCGACGGCTTACTGACAGTCCGTGATTTTTGTTGGGTAACGATGCCTTGAGCGTTCTTGGTCTCGGGCGTGCTGGACGATCCCGTTTCGAAGTTTCGCACCCGGAGGCTTACTTTCTTCTTCGAGTAGAAGGGGTTCACCCAAAAGAAACCCGTATCCTTGACCGTGCCGCGGTACTCGCCGAACAACAGCAAGACGCGTGAATCGTTGGGGGCGATCGCCATCAAACCAAACAAGCCAATCAGACCTGCGGGCACAGCCAGAACAGCCGGAATCACCAGCAACACTCCCACTGCTCCCATCAATGCCCCAAGCATGATCATGGGGACCGCCAGGACGACACAGGCCAGGCAAATGAACAATGGGGCCCAGCCGGGCATGACGTGGACCAGTTTCTCAACTTGTGTCGGAGGGCCCAAATCCGCTGAACCTGATGCTTGGGGGCTCGTCATAACTTTCTCCAGCTCGCTGCTTTGTTACTGCCGAAATGATTTCCTCGTGGCACTGCCTGATAGGTCAAATTAGACGTCATCAGGGGCGCGCGAAACACAAAATCCACTCATGCGACTGTGGCATGTGATGGTGAGAATTGAATTTACCAGACAATTGGCAAGGCAGGTTGATTGCTTTGTCAGGCATCGGTTTTGGGGCAGCGGAGCTCGCCAACGGCCTGTTGATTTACACAATAGCCGCGAGATGTGGGTGCTGATGGTAACCCGAAGTGTTAGTTTTGAAGTTGCGGTTTTGCGTGGCGGATTAGAAAATCACAACCCGACGCGTCAGCGAGGGACCCGTCAAGGCCGTTTTTCCCTTGCTTACGCGGCGGATTTACCAAAGAAGCGCAAGTTGAAAAGTCGGGTTACTAAATCAACAAGCCGTTGGCGTCTTCCGCTACGACTCACACCCCGATATTCACCCGGCAAACCATTAGGGATGAAGCTCTGACGTGGACGGTGCTTCATGCGCCGACGATTCTTCCAGACGCAATGGAGTGGCGTTTGCCTTGGCTCGCAGCCAATTGACCGATTTCAGCACCGGGCCTATGCGAATGATCTTGCCTTCCAAGCGGTGCTTGCCGGGAAAGTCCAGCAGCAATACACCAACTACGATGGTCAGCAATCCTTGTCCGGGCAGCAGCAGCATTGCCAGTCCCGCCAAGACCAAAATCCCACCCGCCAGGTTCTTGATGATCAGCCCCGTCCATCGCAGGATCGGATGCTGGTCGGCGAAGGGCAATCGGGGTCGCTTTCGCGGCAAGAAGTAGTCCTCGGGGATCCGGACTACCAGCCAGGGCACGACAATGATGCTGCCGACAAAGACCATCCCCGAAAACGCGGCGATCCACCAGATCGCTTCTCGGTGCTCCTGCAGCAGCGCCCACATCTTACTGGACCGGCGATAATAGTCGAATTGACAGCGCGCGCATGGCGTTCGAGTGATTGACGAAGCAGCAGCATTCATGTCTGGACAAACCACTAGTGCTTTGTCCAGATTCAATCGTAGGGTGGTGGTCCTCGCCGATGTCGCCAGACTTCGGCGTATCGTGGAACGTACCGAATTCTGGCGAATCCGGCTACGTATGAGTCAAAAGTTGACAGAGCACTAGCGAGGCTTATCTTGCTTCAAGAAATCATTCACCGAATCGTTCTGCTGCGGCTTTTTCAAAGACGGGTTCAAAAGCGATTCAAAGAAGCCAACTTGCTTGACCTCAGGTGGTTGTGGTGTCTCTGGCTTGGGTGCAAAAAGATTGCTGGGAAGCAGTCGTTTTGGATTCAAAACTTGTTTGGTCTTATTCCAACTTCGATTTGCCGTTTCAGAGACTTCCGTGACCAGGCTGTTTTTCTTTTTCTTGATGCGAGTCTTTTCGTCGGTGGAGGGCATGACCTGCTGGAACGTCGGCATCTTAGGCATCTTCCAGTTCATCGGGTTCAAGCCACTGACGACACGCCCAATCGGAGTCTGGCCAAGTGTATTGCTGGTCGTTCGGTCGCTGAAAGATCCTGATTCTTGAGCCGGTGCGGATTCCGCTGCCAGCGCAACGACTAGTGCCACGGCAATCAGCGACGTACGAGTAGTTGGCATTGCCATCGAAACAGTCTCCTCCAATGGTAAAAGTGTGTCCCACGCGGTCAGCTGGAACATCAGCAATTCGTCTTTAGGTCGCCTATCGCAATTTCAACTTACCTGTGACAACCCCAAATTGCGGGTTTCAGTCGCCGGACGGCTCGGGCCATCAGTTTCATGCCGGAAATTGTGGAGCACGGGAATCACGCCGGCCGGGTGAACGCCAACCAGCTCAGCCGCGTCCTGTTTCACGGTCGCCTGGACTGCCTCGACGCCCGCCGGACCGGTTCGTCACACAGTGGCCTCTGCCGGGGGCCGCTGGTTCGATATCATCGTGGTCGACGGCTGGCAACTTCCGCCGCCAGATAGGTGGCTGGCTTCCAAGTCGCTATTGCTGCTCCCTATGAATTCCCAACGAAACCTGCCGATCGTTTGACAATGAAAACTGACGAGCTACGCGAAAAATACCTTGAATTCTTCGAGACCAAAGGCTGCGTTCGACGCCCGAGCGATGTCTTGGTACCAACCTGGGATCCATCCGTCTTGTTCACCCCCGCCGGAATGAACCAGTTTAAGGATCATTTCTTGGGCAAAGTGAAATTGGACTTCACCCGTGCCGCGACTTGTCAAAAATGCTTGCGGACTGGCGACATTGACAATGTTGGTCGGACTGCTTTTCACCATACCTTCTTTGAGATGCTGGGAAATTTCAGCTTCGGCGATTACTTCAAAGAGGACGCGATCTGCTGGGCCTGGGAATTCTTGACCGACAAAAAATGGCTCGGCATTTCGCCCGATCAGTTGTCGGTGACCGTCTACAAAGATGACGACGAAGCCTACGGGTTGTGGAAGGAAAAGATCGGTTTGTCGGATGTCCGCATCACTCGGATGGACGAAGACGAGAATTTCTGGCCCGCATCAGCACCCAGCAAGGGCCCCGACGGCGTATGTGGTCCTTGCAGCGAGATCTACTATCACTTGGATGATGGCAGCGATGTTGAGATTTGGAACCTGGTGTTCACTCAATTCAATCGCGTGGGCGACCCGCCTGATAACTTGAAAATGCTGCCTAGCAAAAACATCGACACCGGTATGGGACTGGAGCGAACGGCCAGTGTGCTGCAGGGCGTGCCGACAAATTTCCACATCGACAACTTGTACTCTATCTTGCTGTCGGCAGCAGACGTGGTTGGTATCAAGTACCAGTACGACAGTGATGACGGCCGCCGGCTCCGGCGAATCACCGATCACGCCCGCGCCTGCACCTTCGCTATTCACGAAAATGTGTATCCGGGTCCGAAAGACGCTAAGTATGTTGTCAAAAGGCTGATCCGCCGTGCGGTGCTGGATGGATATCAAATGAATCTTCGCGAGCCGTTCTTGTATCGGCTGGTGGAAGCCGTTGCGGAATCTGCCAAAGTTCCGTACCCCGAATTAATGGAGACTACCGGGCGGGTGGCGGAAGTCATCGAGTCGGAAGAGAAAGCATTCTTTGCCACCATCGATGGCGGCATGAAGCGGATCGAGCAGCTTTTCGAGCAGATGCGCGACGAATCAGCCGTGATGGTACCCGGCACCGTGGCTGCGGAATTGAACACCACGTACGGTGTTCCCCCCGAGTTATTGAAGACTCTGAGTGCCGAACAAAATTTCACCTTTGATTGGGCCGGCTATCGACGCGCCATGGACGAGCATGCGATTGTCAGCGGCGCCGGTCAGCGCGCGCTTTTTCAAACCGGGCCACTGGAAACTCTAAAAGAAGCGCTGCGCGAGACTCCGTTTGTCGGCTACGACTCGTTGCAAGCGGACGCAGTCATCAAAGGCATTATTACCGGCAGCGGCGGCAAGGGTGATGACGACGACGGGCAATTGCTAAGCCACGTGGACCGACCCGGCGAGACCGAGTTGCGAGTCGTGCTGAGCAAGTCACCTTTCTACGGTGAAGCAGGCGGACAAATCGGCGATACGGGCACGATCAGCAGCGATGGTTTTGAGTTCGTAGTTACGGATACCCAAAAACATGCCGGCTTGATTGTTCACCATGGAAAATTGATAAAGGGCGAACTTCACGAAGGCCAATCGTGTACTGCCGTTGTTGACGGTGACCGCCGTGGTGCCCTGGCAAGAGCTCATTCGGCCACTCACGTCTTGCACTACGCCCTGCACAAGAACGTTGGCGACCATGCACAACAACAGGGCAGCAAAGTTGAACCCGACCGCCTGCGGTTTGACTTTACCAATCAAAAAGCAATCCCCGATGATGCCTTGGTGCAGATTGAAAAGGACGTCTGGGAACAGATCGACCATTCGGATCCGGTCGATTGGCAAAACGTGCCACTAGCCGAGGCCCGGCAGGCCGGGGCCATGATGCTGTTTGGGGAAAAGTACCCGGATCCTGTCCGCATGGTATCGATGGGTGACTTTAGCAAAGAATTATGTGGCGGCACCCACGTGAGCAATACTGCTGAAATCGAGGCGTTCGAGCTGGTGGTTGAGGAAAGCGTTTCGGCCGGCACCCGACGCATCGAAGCGTTGACCGGTCCGCGGGCCGAATCGCATCGACTGCAAACGAGGCAATTGTTGGCGGAAGTTGCTGCCGTACTTGGTTGCGACGCAGAGCATGCTTTGGCCGCGACCGAACAATTGAGCGAAGAAATCCGGCATTTGAAGAAAGAATTGTCCTCGGGAAAATCTTCGCAGCATGCGGCTGACTTTCAATACAACGTCGGCGGGACGGCGGTCGACACAAACGACTACAACGCGGTGCGGAGCGCCGTGCGGGCAATCACGCGGCGATTAAACGTTTCCAACGATGAAGTCACCGACA